>NZ_LGCW01000149.1:0-1344 GCF_001279365.1 Streptomyces sp. NRRL F-5755
TGACATGACTTCGGCGGTGTGCTTGAGCCCCGCTACATTGTCGGCGCGGAATCACTTGACCAGTGAGCTATTACGCACTCTTTCAAGGATGGCTGCTTCTAAGCCAACCTCCTGGTTGTCTCTGCGACTCCACATCCTTTCCCACTTAGCACACGCTTAGGGGCCTTAGTCGATGCTCTGGGCTGTTTCCCTCTCGACCATGGAGCTTATCCCCCACAGTCTCACTGCCGCGCTCTCACTTACCGGCATTCGGAGTTTGGCTAAGGTCAGTAACCCGGTAGGGCCCATCGCCTATCCAGTGCTCTACCTCCGGCAAGAAACACACGACGCTGCACCTAAATGCATTTCGGGGAGAACCAGCTATCACGGAGTTTGATTGGCCTTTCACCCCTAACCACAGGTCATCCCCCAGGTTTTCAACCCTGGTGGGTTCGGTCCTCCACGAAGTCTTACCTCCGCTTCAACCTGCCCATGGCTAGATCACTCCGCTTCGGGTCTTGGGCACGCTACTCAAACGCCCTCTTCGGACTCGCTTTCGCTACGGCTTCCCCACACGGGTTAACCTCGCAACATACCGCAAACTCGCAGGCTCATTCTTCAAAAGGCACGCAGTCACGACNNNNGCGACGCTCCCACGGCTTGTAGGCACACGGTTTCAGGTACTATTTCACTCCGCTCCCGCGGTACTTTTCACCATTCCCTCACGGTACTATCCGCTATCGGTCACCAGGGAATATTTAGGCTTAGCGGGTGGTCCCGCCAGATTCACACGGGATTTCACGGGCCCCGTGCTACTTGGGTGATTCTCAAGCGAGCCGTCAATGTTTCAGCTACGGGGGTCTTACCCTCTACGCCGGACCTTTCGCATGTCCTTCGCCTACATCAACGGTTTCTGACTCACCGACCGGCCGGCAGACCGATCAAGAGAACTCCCACAACCCCAACCACGCAACCCCTGCCGGGTATCACACGTGACTGGTTTGGCCTCATCCGGTTTCGCTCACCACTACTCCCGGAATCACGGTTGTTTTCTCTTCCTGCGGGTACTGAGATGTTTCACTTCCCCGCGTTCCCTCCACATACCCTATGTGTTCAGGTATGGGTGACAGCCCATGACGACTGCCGGGTTTCCCCATTCGGACACCCCCGGATCACAGCTCGGTTGACAGCTCCCCGGGGCCTATCGCGGCCTCCCACGTCCTTCATCGGTTCCTGGTGCCAAGGCATCCACCGTGCGCCCTTAAAAACTTGGCCACAGATGCTCGCGTCCACTGTGCAGTTCTCAAGCAACGACCAGCCACCCACCACCCCAACCCGAAGGCTGAGTTCACTGGGGCCGGCGTT
>NZ_LGCW01000151.1:0-1467 GCF_001279365.1 Streptomyces sp. NRRL F-5755
GGGGGGGGGTGCTGCTCTCCGGGGGCGTGGTTGCCGGGGCTGCGGCTGCCGGGGGCGTGATTGCCGAGGCTGCGGCTGCCGGGGGCGTGGTCGCCGGGTCGGGGGCCGGTATCGCGCGTGCGAGGCCGTCGCGTACCGCTTCCTGGATCTCCGCGGCCAGTTCGGCGGCCTGCGGGAGGCCCTGGTCCTGGAGCATCGCCGCGAGCCCGCCCGCGTACCCCTGCCCCACGGCGCGCACCTTCCAGGCGCCCTGCCTGCGGTACAACTCCACCGCCACGACGGCCGATTCGGCGCCGAGGTCGGTCAGGGTGTAGCTGGCGATGCCCGTACCGTCGAGGCCGGTGACGGCGACGAACGGGGCCGCCGCGGCCCCGAAGTCCGCCGGTCCGCCGATGCCGACGGGCAGCGCGAGCAGCACGCTGACCCGGTGCACGTCGGCGGCCAGGGCGTCAAGGTCCACCGCGATCCGGTGCTCGGCGGCGGCCTGCCGCGGGACCTCGATGCCGGTACGGCGCGGCGCGCCCGGGTGGGCGACGGCCTCGACGCCCGTGAGGGCGCCCCGCTCGTCGGCGAGCGTCACCCCTGAGACGACGGGCCCGCCCGCCGCGATCCTGATCTCCAAACGGGTCCGGTCCAGTGGGTGGTTCTGCCCGCGGACAAGCTCGGCCGTCATCGTCGTTCCCCCGTGGTGTTCGTGCGCCCCGCCCGCCGACGGGGCCCGGTGCGTGCTTACAGGTACGGCAGTATCGCCGGGACCACGTCCTTGAACGTACGGCCGTGGGACGGTTCGCCGATAGCGGTCATCTGCCAGCCGTTGGCGGAACGGTGCACCTTGCTCATGATCTGCGCGGTGTAGTCACCGCCGCCGGTGAGGGTGTAGCGGGCCAGTTCCTGGCCGGTGGTCTCGTCGACGAGACGGCAGAAAGCGTCCTGCACCTCGGCGAAGGTCTGCCCGGTGAAGGAGTTCACCGTGAACACGATCTGGTCGATGTGCACCGGTACCCGCGCCAGGTCCACGAGGATCGCCTCGTCGTCCCCGCCCTGCCCGGCGCCCCCGACCACGTTGTCGCCGGTGTGCCGCACCGACCCGTCGTCGCTGACGAGGTGCTGGAAGAAGACGACGTCCATCGGCTGCTTGTCGGCGAACAGCACCGCCGAGGCGTCGAGGTCGATCTCCCGGGTGCGCGACCCGAACAGGCCACGCCGGGGCGCCGACCGCCAGCCCAGTCCCATCCGTACCGCGGTCAGCGTTCCCCCGTCCGACTTCGTCAGGCTGATGCCCTGCCCCTTGGACAAGTTGACCGACACGTGCTGCCCCTCTCGCTCTGTTTCTCCCCGTTGCCGCCTCCCCGACGGCCTCCCCCGACCCTATGCAGGCCCGCCCTCCACCACGCACCCACCCCAGGCTTTGTGGCGTTCCTGCTACACGGACGCGCGTCGGGGGACCACCCGCCCCCACCCCAGCCA
>NZ_LGCW01000152.1:0-1422 GCF_001279365.1 Streptomyces sp. NRRL F-5755
CGGCGGGGGCGGGGGCGTCAGCTGAAGTGATCGCTGCCGGTGCGGGATCGGTCGGCGGCGGTACGGGGTCGGGTGGCGGCAGTACGGGGTCGGTCGGCGGCGATATGGAACCGTTCGACGCGGTGCGGCGGCTGGCCCCCGAGGAGTTGCGGGCCCGGCAACTGGAGCGGCTGCGCGCCTCATTGCGGCATGCGTACGAGAACGTCCCGTTCTACCGGCAGTCCTTCGACCGGGCCGGGATCCGCCCCGACGACTGCCGGTCACTCGCCGACCTCGCGCGTTTTCCGTTCACCGTGAAGGACGACCTGCGGGCCAACTACCCCTTCGGCATGTTCGCCGTCCCCCAGGACGCCGTGCGCCGCATCCACGCCTCCAGCGGTACGACCGGCCGTCCGACGGTCGTCGGCTACACCGAACGCGACCTGTCCGTATGGGCCGACGTCGTGGCCCGCTCGATCCACGCGGCCGGCGGCCGGCCCGGCCACAAGGTGCACATCGCGTACGGCTACGGCCTGTTCACCGGCGGCCTCGGCGCGCACTACGGCGCCGAACGCCTCGGCTGTACGGTCGTCCCGGCCTCCGGCGGCATGACCGCCCGGCAGGTGCAGATCATCCGGGACTTCCGGCCCGAGATCATCATGGTGACGCCGTCCTACATGCTCACCCTCCTCGACGAGTTCGAGCGCCAGGGCGTCGATCCCCGTACCACCTCCCTCAAGGTCGGGATATTCGGCGCGGAGCCGTGGTCGGAGGAGATGCGCCGGGAGATCGAGGAGCGCTTCGCCATCGACGCGGTGGACATCTACGGCCTGTCGGAGGTCATGGGCCCCGGCGTCGCCCAGGAGTGCGTGGAGACCAAGGACGGGCTGCACATCTGGGAGGACCTCTTCTATCCGGAGGTGGTCGACCCGATCACCGGCGAACCGCTGCCGGACGGCGAGCACGGGGAACTGGTCTTCACCTCGCTGACCAAGGAGGCCATGCCGGTGGTCCGCTACCGCACCCGGGACCTGACCCGGCTGCTGCCCGGCACCGCCCGCCCCGCCTTCCGCCGGATGGAGAAGGTCACCGGCCGCTGCGACGACATGATCATCCTGCGCGGGGTGAACCTCTTCCCCGCCCAGGTCGAGGAAATCGTGCTGCGCACCCCGGGCGTCGCGCCGCACTTCCAGCTGCGGCTGACCCGCGAAGGCCGGATGGACCACCTGACCGTACGGGCCGAAGCGCGCCCCGACGCCACCCCCGAGGCACGCACGGCCGCCGTCGCCCAGATCGCCCGCGGCGTCAAGGACAGCATCGGCGTCTCCGTAGCCGTCGAAATCGTCGCCCCCGAAACCCTGGAACGCTCCGTCGGCAAGCTGAAACGCATCGTTGATATGCGGCCGTGAGGTGGGGGGAGGGGCGGGGCGTTGAGGGGGGCGA
>NZ_LGCW01000153.1:0-1358 GCF_001279365.1 Streptomyces sp. NRRL F-5755
GTCGGTGGGGGCTTGGGTGGACGGCTGGGTGGAGTCGAGTGGTGGAGCGGGGTTGACGAGGTGGGGTGGGGTCGCGGTGGCGTCCGGGTCTGCTGCCGGGGGAAGTGCGGAGGTCCCGCCCAGGGATCCGCTGAGGGCAACGGCCGCGTGCGGGGTGGCCGTCGCGGGCTCCGAGAACACGGGCACGGCGGTCGCGTCGCTCGGACTTGTGCCGAGGTCCGGGCTGTTCCGCTCCGCGCGGGCGGCGGTCCGGGCGCGACCGTCGGCGCGGGTGAGCGGGGTGATCGGCCCGGTGTCCCCCACCTCGTCGGCGAGCCGGTGTACGAGGATGCCGTGCCGGAACGCCGTGTCCCCCACGGCCGCGCAGGTACTCCCGTAGACGGCGATACGGCTGCCGCTCTCCCGTACGACCTCGACCGCGCGCCCTGCGCTCGGGTCCGCCCCCGGACGGGCCCGCTGCGACTCGTCGACGAGCAGCGACGCGAGCCGGTCGGCGTGCGGCGAGCGGACGACGACGCGGGGACGCAGCCGGGTACGGGCGAAGTCGGCCGCACTCTGGTCCGCCGCCAGCCTGCCCTCCTCGATGGTGACGACCCGGTGGCCGAGCCGGGCGGCCGCCCGCGCGTCACTGGAGGTGACCAGTACGGCGCCGCCCTGCGCCGCGTAACCCCGCAGCAGGCCGTGCAGCCACGCCGCCTCACGTGGGGACACGTCGCGGGAGGGCTCGTCGAGGAGGAGGGTGTGCGGGTCGCCGAGCAGAGCCGTGGCCAGGCCGAGCCTGCGGTCCATACCCCGCGAGAACGCGCCGAGTTTCTCGTCGGCCAGACCGCTGAGGCCGACGAGATCCAGCACGTCGTCGGCACGCGACGCCGGTACCCCGGCCGCGGCGGTGAGCATGCGCAGGTGGCCGCGCGCCGTACGGGCCGGATGGCCGGGCACGTCTCCCAGGACCACGCCGATCTCGCGCGCCGGATTCGGTACGCGGTGCAGCGGACGTCCACGGAAGAGCGCGACGCCACGGCCGCCCTCCAGCTGGAGCATGAGCCGCAGGGCAGTGGTCTTGCCGGCCCCTTCGGCACCGAGCAGGACGGTGATCCGGCCCGCGGGAGCCTCGAAGCTCAGATCGTCGACGGCGGGGCGCCCCCCTTTACGGGAGCCGCCGGTCAGCCCGATGGCCTGGATCATCTCGGCCCCCACGGAGTGCGGGACCTTACGGAATCGGCGAGAAGCAGGAGGTGGGGACTCACCCGGCCACGGTAACGCCGAGTGTCCGATTTGCCGGTAATGCCCTTCGGTTGGGTGTCTTGCGTGTCATGGGCGGCTGGTGGGTGGGATTGGGGCTGGTGGGGGGGGTGGTC
>NZ_LGCW01000154.1:0-892 GCF_001279365.1 Streptomyces sp. NRRL F-5755
GTCTTGTCTCTCATGCTGCCGGATCCGCTGGAGTGGGTCCTGGACATGCTCGGCTTCAACTGGCCGCATGCCGACGAGGACAAGCTGATCCAATGCGCCCAGGTCTGGCGCCAGTTCGCCAACGAGGTCGCCGGCCACCAATCCCGCGGCAACAGCGCCGCGGGCAATGTGCTCGCCGCCAACACCGGCGACGCCATCGACGGCTTCAGCAAGACCTGGGAGAAGTTCGCCGACGGCTCCGGCTACTTCGACGACGCCCGCCAGGCCGCCGAGGTCATCGCCACCACCCTGGAGGCCGCCGCCGCCCTGGTCATCGGCATGAAAATCGCCGTGATCACCCAGCTGGCCATCCTGGCCGCCGAAATCATCGCCGCCCAGGCCGCCGCCCCCTTCACCCTGGGCCTGTCCGAGATCGGCGCGGCCGCCGGCACGCTCGCCACCCGCGAAATCGTGCGCCGCATCCTCAAGGAGGTCGCCAAACAACTGCTGGACGCCATCCTGGAGGCGGCCAAGGAACCGGTGATCTCCGCACTGGAGGCCATGGCCTCCGACCTGATCACCCAGACCGTCAACCAGAACTTCGGCGCCCAAAACGGCTACGACCTGGGCCGCACCACCAAGAAGGGTGTCGAGGCGGGCAAGGACGCCCTGAAGAACACCGGCGAGACCCTCGGCGAATCCCTGCGCGACGGCGCCGGCCACCGCGCCGGCCACCGCGCCCGCCACGGCCTGGACACCGCCGCCGGACACGGCGACCACGGCGGAGGCGGTGGCGGGGCCGGCGGCGGAGGCGGAACCGGCGGCTCGGGAGACGGGGGCGGATCCGGGGACGGCGGCAGCGGTACCGGGGCCGGGGGCGGAGCGGGCAACGGCTCCGGTACGGGGTCGGGCG
>NZ_LGCW01000155.1:0-1312 GCF_001279365.1 Streptomyces sp. NRRL F-5755
GCGGCGCGCACTCCGGCGGCGGATCCGACGCGGGCGGCTCCGGCAGCGGCGGGAGCGGGACCGGCTCGGGTTCTGGGGCTGGTGCCGGCAGCGGCTCCGGCTCTCACACGGGTACGGGCGCGGGCGCTGGTGGCGGCTCCTCCCACACCCCCCGCGCGGGCGACACCGGCACCGGCACGCGTCCGGACGGCGGTACGGACACCGGCTCCGGCCCCACGTCATCCGCCGCCTCCGCCCACTCCACCCCGAGCCCGGACGGCCACCGCGACGCCCCCCGCGCGGAGCCCCTGCCGCCCCCAAACCAGCGCTCCCCCTTCGACGCCGGATTCCAGGGCGGCACCGACCACAACCCCTACAGCGGCACCGACGCCGGACCCCACACCCCCGACACCGGAACGTCCGGCTCCCACACCACCCCGCCCGCCGACCACCACACCACACCGGACAACATCACCACCCAGCCGGCACCGGACACCACCCCCGACTCGGCACGCCCGAACCAGGACCACAACCCGAACAACATCACCACCCAGCCCACGCCGGACACGACCCCGGATCACGCGCGCCCCGCTCCCGAGACAGCCAGCACCCACCCGACGCCCGGCCCCAGCCCCGAGCCGATCAGTACGCAGCCGGCGCCCGACACCACCCCGGACTCGGCCCGCCCCACGTCGGACAACGTCAGCACCCAGCCCGCTCCCGGCCCGTCCCCCGACGCTTCCGCCGCTCCCCAGCAGCACTCGCCGTCCGTGGACCCCGTGGCAGGCAATCCGCCCAGCAACACCAGCGACGGCACCAACAACAGCGGCAGCTCCGACAGCCCCAGCAGCGGTGGCGGCGGTGGCCGCCCGTCCGTTCCGCACGTGGGCGTGCCCCCGCAGGGCGCACCCGTTCAGCATTCGCCGTCCTCGGGCCAGCCGATCCAGCAGCGCGACCCGGCCCCGGGCGACCCCATGCCGACGGTGGACGAGAGCGACACCTCCGTATCCACCCAGTCGGCCGCCACCATGACCGCGCCCCCGCCCACCCAGCACAGCGCGGACCCCAACGCCGGCACCCCCACCACACCGCAGCAGCCGCAACAGAACACCCCTCAGTCCGCAGGCCCAGCCATGGGCGCCCCGACCATGCCCCCGCAAGGCGCCACCACCGGCCCGACCACCACACCTCCACGCGGCAGCACCCCCTCCAACCCCAACCGCCCCACCAACGCCGCGCCCTCCACCGGCACCAACCGTCGTCCCGACGGCTCGCAGGCGATCCGCGACGTCACCCAGCAGCGCGACCCCGAGCGCCCGGCCTACAACCCGCG
>NZ_LGCW01000156.1:0-1267 GCF_001279365.1 Streptomyces sp. NRRL F-5755
CATCCCCAACCAGCCCCCCGTTCCCCACCAGCCCCCACACCAGGCACCCGTCCCCCAGAACCCCAACCGCCCGAGCATCCAGCACGTCCGCGCGAGCCTGAACCTCGCACCGAGCGGTCTGTACTCGCCGTACCCGCACGACCAGCAAGCGCTGCTGAACGTTTTCCCGCGCAACCCCGACGGCACCCCGCGGGCGTTCAACGACCCGTTCCAGTCCTGGGCGCAGTACCAGAACGACGGCGGCCCCACCGTGCTCGGCCGCTCCAACAACTGCGCCGACTGCACCCGGTCCTTCATCGAGTCCTGGTACGGCAACCCGCAGGTGTCCGCGGTCCGTACGTACGACCCGGACGGCAAGGGCGGCATCGACCGCGCCTCGGGCGAGCGTGACGGCACCCGCAACATCGAGCAGTGGGCGGGCACCCAGTTCCGCAACTCCGGCCCGAACTCCCACGACGCCTACTCCAACATCGCCGACGAACTGCGCCAGGCCGGCCACGGCGCAGCCGCCGCGGTCCTCGTCACCTGGCCCAAGAACCCCGACGGCTCAGGCGGAGGCGCCCACGTCTTCAACGCCGTCAACCACAACGGCCGCGTCATCTGGGTCGACAGCCAGACCGGCGAAGTCAGCCAGCAGCCCATCAACACGGCGGCAGACGGCGTCTGGCACCTCACCCTCGACGCCAACCGCAACCCATACGACCCCACCAAGACCCAAACCCAAACCCCCCAGCAACAACACCCCCACGCCCAGCCCCAGCCCCAGCCCCAAAACCAGCAACACCCTCAGCCTCAGCAGCAGCCGCAGCCGCAGCCGCAGCCGCAGCCGCAGCCGCACAACCCGTACCAGCAACAGAGCCCCTACACCCAGCCACAGCCGAACCCTTACCAGCAACCCCACCAACCGAGTCCCTACCAGCAACCCCACCAGCCCGGCCCATACCAGCAGCAAGCTCCCTACGCACAGCCGCACCAGCCCAACCCGTACCAACAGCAGGTCCCGTACGCCCAGCCCCACCATCAGCCTGCCCCGCAGCAACAGCCCAACCCATACAGTCAGCAGCAGCCACCACACCAGTACCCGGGCGCCCCCTCCCCCGACAGCCCCGGGCACGACGAGCACGGCGAAAACAACCAGGACCACCACGACACCCGGGCCGACGCCCCGAACCAGAACGGCACCGCTCCCCACCCGCACGAACACCCCGCTCCACACCCCCCCCCCCCCCCCCACGCCACCCCCGACCCCCCCCCCCCCCCCCCCCCC
>NZ_LGCW01000157.1:0-1197 GCF_001279365.1 Streptomyces sp. NRRL F-5755
CGGTGTGGGTCCTGGCGCGTGGGGTGGGTCCTGGCGCGCGGGGTGGGGCGTGGGTGCGGTACCGGACGGGTGACGGAGTTGTACACAACCCGTCGGTAATCCACTGATCCGGCTCAAGATCCCCTAGCTGGGGCGGAACACGTCATCGTCGCGGCATGTACTCACGAATCCGAAGCGTTTCCGAATCCGTACGCACCGTGATCACACGGCGGCCGGTATGTGGGACGACCACAGGGCAGCTGGCGCGCGCTGCACGCCGCGTACGTGGCCTGCGACGTAGCCCTCAACGGTCGAGCCTCCACCCGGTGATCTTCGAGCCCACACGCACCGTTTACCGGAGATGGGCAGGCAGGTACCGGAGACAGCCGGGCAGTCCTGCGCAGACCGGCCCCTCCGCCGCCCGCCTCCTGCCCTGGTGCGCGGCAGGAACCGCATTGGCCGTGCTGCTCGCCGGGGCAGCAGCATCCGGTGGGCTCCTCACCAGAGCAGGAGCCGGATCACCGGGCATCGAGGAGGCGACAAGGTTCCTCCAGCAACGACCGGCACCGGCGTACGACGGCACCGCCGATTCCGAACCGGGCCACCCGCCGCCTGCGACGGTCGGCGAACGCGCATGGCCGGTCGTCGGACCGGCCGGCGCGCGGCCCACTGTCGCGCGCGGCTGGGAGCCTCCGCCCGCCCCGTGGGCGCCCGGCCATCGGGGTGTAGACCTCCTGGCGGCCGAGAACGCGACGGTACGAGCCGCCGCCCCGGGCCGCGTCCTCTTCGCCGGCAAGGTAGCGGGCAAGGGCGTCCTGTCCATCGAGGTGTCGGGGTCCGGAACCCCACCGCTTCGCACCACGTACGAACCGGTCCACCCCACCGTCCGAAAGGGCGATCACGTCACCGCAGGCCAACCGGTAGCCACCCTTGCCCCAGGCCCGTTCCACTGCTCCGTCCCATGCCTGCACTGGGGCCTGCTCCGCGGCAAGCTCTACCTGGACCCGCTCTCCCTGCTCCCGCCGTCGATACGGCACTCCGCGCCATCGCGACTCCTCCCGGTCCCGGCCGTACGGGAGCCGAAAGACGAATCGGGGCAGGGCAACGGATCACCGCCGTCTTAGACGTCATTTCGTTTGGTGTGATCTTGCGGCAGTCTGGGATGGTGACTGCCCCTCTTGTCGAGCGGATGGTGCCGGACAGCCTGTGGGAGCTGTT
>NZ_LGCW01000158.1:0-1194 GCF_001279365.1 Streptomyces sp. NRRL F-5755
ACACAGTGGACGCGAGCAACTGAGGACAAGCCCTCGGCCTATTAGTACCAGTCAACTCCAACCGTTACCGGTCTTCCATATCTGGCCTATCAACCCAGTCGTCTACTGGGAGCCTTACCCCATCAAGTGGGAGGGAGCCCTCATCTCGAAGCAGGCTTCCCGCTTAGATGCTTTCAGCGGTTATCCTTTCCGAACGTAGCCAACCAGCCATGCCCTTGGCAGAACAACTGGCACACCAGAGGTTCGTCCGTCCCGGTCCTCTCGTACTAGGGACAGCCCTTCTCAAGACTCCTACGCGCACAGCGGATAGGGACCGAACTGTCTCACGACGTTCTAAACCCAGCTCGCGTACCGCTTTAATGGGCGAACAGCCCAACCCTTGGGACCGACTCCAGCCCCAGGATGCGACGAGCCGACATCGAGGTGCCAAACCATCCCGTCGATATGGACTCTTGGGGAAGATCAGCCTGTTATCCCCGGGGTACCTTTTATCCGTTGAGCGACGGCGCTTCCACAAGCCACCGCCGGATCACTAGTCCCTACTTTCGTACCTGCTCGACCCGTCAGTCTCACAGTCAAGCTCCCTTGTGCACTTACACTCAACACCTGATTGCCAACCAGGCTGAGGGAACCTTTGGGCGCCTCCGTTACCCTTTAGGAGGCAACCGCCCCAGTTAAACTACCCACCAGACACTGTCCCTGATCCGGATCACGGACCCAGGTTAGACATCCAGCACGACCAGAGTGGTATTTCAACAACGACTCCACCATGACTGGCGTCACGGCTTCACAGTCTCCCACCTATCCTACACAAGCCGAACCAAACACCAATATCAAGCTATAGTAAAGGTCCCGGGGTCTTTCCGTCCTGCTGCGCGAAACGAGCATCTTTACTCGTAGTGCAATTTCACCGGGCCTATGGTTGAGACAGTCGAGAAGTCGTTACGCCATTCGTGCAGGTCGGAACTTACCCGACAAGGAATTTCGCTACCTTAGGATGGTTATAGTTACCACCGCCGTTTACTGGCGCTTAAGTTCTCAGCTTCGCCCCACCGAAATGGAGCTAACCGGTCCCCTTAACGTTCCAGCACCGGGCAGGCGTCAGTCCGTATACATCGCCTTACGGCTTCGCACGGACCTGTGTTTTTAGTAAACAGTCGCTTCTCGCTGGTCTCTGCGGCCACCACCAGCTCA
>NZ_LGCW01000159.1:0-1166 GCF_001279365.1 Streptomyces sp. NRRL F-5755
CTAGAGATCTTTAATGGTGGGAGTTCTCTGTCCCGGTGACGGCTGGTGGTGTCCTCGGTATGCCGGAGGGATGAGGTATCCCGATGGTGGCGGGCTGACCGCCGCGGAGCGCGCCCGGCGCGAACGCGTGCGCCTGGAAGCCGCTGAGTGGATCGAGGCAGGCGCCGGTGACCAGGAAGTGGCCCGGCGGTTTCGGGTGGCCCGGATGTCGGTCAACCGCTGGCGCCGGGCCCTGGCCAGCGGCGGACGGGAGGCGCTGGCATCCAAAGGGGCCGGTGGCGCCCGCTGCCGGCTCAGCGACCGACAGCTGCGGGAACTGGAGGACGCGTTGGAGGCCGGTCCGGCCGCCCACGGCTGGGGCGAGGATCAGTGCTGGACCCTGGCCCGGATCGCCGCAGTCATCCACCGGCGGTTCGGGGTCCACTACACGCTGGCCGGGGTGGACCTGCTGCTGCACCGCATCGGCTGGAGCGTGCAGATCCCGGCCCGCAGGGCGGCGGAGCGGGACGAGGCACGCATCACCGAATGGAAGGACGAGCAGTGGCCGACGTTAAAAGAACGGCGGCACACCTGGGCGCCTGGCTCTGTTTCGAAGACGAGGCCGGCCAGGGGCTGAGACCGCCGCGGGGTCGCACCTGGGGCCGCCGCGGACACACCCCAGTGGTGCAGGTGACCGCGGCAGGCACCAAACGGATCTCGCTGGCCGCATTGGTGTGCACCCGGCCCGGCCGACGGCCGCGGCTGCTCTATCGCACCCGGGTGCACCACGGTCCGGCTCGCGGGCGGCGCAAGGGTTTCACCGAGACCGACTACATCCGGCTGCTGGACGCCGCACATCAGCAACTCGGCGGCCCGATCCTGCTGGTCTGGGACAACCTGAACACCCACCGAAGCACCACCATGCGGACATTGATCGCCGCCCGAGACTGGCTGACGGTAGCCCACCTGCCGCCGTACGCACCCGAACTGAATCCCGTCGAGGCCGTCTGGGCCCACCTGAAGCGCTCCCTGGCCAACCTGGCCAAGCACGACATCGGCCAGCTCACCCTGCTGGTCAAGACCCGCCTCAAGCGGATGCAGTACCGCCCCGACCTGATCGACGGCTACCTCACCGGAACCGGACTGAGCTCCGACCTCACGTAACCCCAACCATTAAAGACCTCTAG
>NZ_LGCW01000160.1:0-1095 GCF_001279365.1 Streptomyces sp. NRRL F-5755
GCCGTTCCACTGGCACCCCTCCATCGGCGGCGCGCCGGGTTTCTGGGTGGTGTCCCGGCACGCGGATGTGTCCGAGATCTACCGGGACAACAAACGGTTCACCTCGGAAAAGGGAAATGTGCTCACCACGCTGCTGATGGGCGGCGATTCGGCGGCCGGCATGATGGCCGCGGTCACCGACGGGCCCCGGCATTCCGACCTCCGTAAAATCCTGCTCAAGGCATTCTCGCCGCGCGCCCTCGAAGGCGTCGTGGACAACATCCGCCGGTCCACCCGCACCCTGGTCGCCCAGGCGATCGCCCGCGGGGAATGCGACTTCGCCGCCGACGTGGCCGCCGACATCCCGCTCACCGCGATCTGCGACCTGATGGGCGTACCCGAGGCCGACCGCGCCAAGGTGCTGGAACTGACCGCGACGGCGCTGGGCAACGACGGCGCCGCCCAGTCGCCCGCCGCCGCCTGGCAGGCACGCAACGACATCCTCGCCTACTTCGCCACCCTGGCCGCCGAGCGCCGCGCCAACCCGGGCGACGATGCGATCAGCGTGCTGGCCACCGGCACCCTGGAGGGCCAGCCGCTGACCATGGACGAGATCGTGGTCAACTGCTACAGCCTGATCATCGGCGGCGACGAGACCAGCCGGATGTCGATGACCGGCGGCGTGCTCGCCCTCATCGAACACCCCGACCAGTGGCGGGCACTGAAGAGCGGCGAGGCGGACATCGCCACCGCCGTCGACGAGATCCTGCGCTGGACCACCCCCGCCCTGCACTTCGGCCGCACGGCCCTGGAAGACATCCCGGTCGGCACCCAGGGCCAGGTGATCAAGGCCGGGGACATCGTCACGCTGTGGAACGACTCGGCCAACATGGACGAGGAGGTCTTCGAGGCCCCGGAACGCTTCCGCCTCGACCGCACCCCCAACAAACACCTCGCCTTCGGCTACGGCCCCCACTTCTGCCTCGGCGCCTACCTCGGCCGCGCCGAAATCGCCGCCATGCTCACCGCACTGCGCGACCTGGTCGCCTCGGTGGAACTGCGCGGAGACACCCGCCGCAACTACTCCAACCTGCTCAGCGGCATCACCAGCCTGCC
>NZ_LGCW01000161.1:0-79307 GCF_001279365.1 Streptomyces sp. NRRL F-5755
CGCAGCCTGCCGACCAGGCCGCGAACCGCAAACGGCTCGGCAGCCGAGGCGGCAGGCCACCGGCCTTCGACCGCGAGGCCTACAAGCAGCGGAACACCGCCGAACACTGCATCAACAAGCTCAAGCAATGGCGCGGCCTGGCCACCCGCTACGACAAGACCGCCACCATCTACCTCACCGGACTCCACCTCGCCGCCATCTTCATCTGGTCAGCGAGGCGATCCGAAAGAAACGGCCTAGATCGCGGTGAAGCCCCCGTCAGCGGCGACCACGGCCCCCGTGACGTAGCCGGACCGCGGTGAGACGAGGAAGCACAGCACCTCGGCGATCTCCATGGGCTGCGCCACGCGGCCCAGCGGCTGCGCACCGGCGAAGGATGCCAGGTACGCGCGGCTGTCGCCGCGGAACGTGTCGAGGAAATCGGTCTCGATGACGCCCGCGGCAACGATGTTGGCGCGGATGCCCAGCGGCCCGCCCTCGACGGCGAGCACCTTGGTCAGCTGGGCCAGCGCCCCCTTCGACGCGCTGTAGGCGGCGCCTTCGGGCAGGGCGACGGTGCAGGTGTACGAGCCGGTGCTGACGATGGCCCCGCCGCCGCGGTCCTGCATGGCCCGGAACGCCTCGCGGGCGAAGAAGAACGACCCGCGGGCGTTGACCGCCATGACCGTGTCCCAGTCCTCGGCGGTGGTCTCGGTGACGGGCTTGCTCAGCATGCGACCGGCGTTGTTCACCAGGATGTCCAGCCCGCCGAAGGTGTCGACGGCGGACCGTACCGCCTGGACGGCGGTCTCCTCCTGGGTGATGTCACCGGCCAGGGGCAGGACGCGCGGTTCGGGGGCGGTGTCGGTGCCGGATTCGGCCAGGGGAAACTCGTCCGGCAGGGTACGGACCTCAGGGCGTACGTCCACGGCGACGACGCGCGCGCCACGGGCGACGAGCAGCCCCACCGTCTCCTTGCCGACGCCACGCGCGGCCCCGGTGACGAGGGCGACCTTTCCGGCGAACTCGGGGGCTTCGGTGGGTGTGGATGTGGGTGTGGATGCGGATGCGGAATTCATGGAGGGTCCTTAGGAAGAAATGCAGGGGAATTCGGGCGTCACTCGGATACGGCACTCAGTGCGCCGTCAGCCCGCCGTCCACCACCAGCTCCGAGCCGGTGACGAACGAGGACTCGTCGCAGGCCAGGAAGAGAATCGCGGACGCGATCTCATCGGCCCGGCCGGCCCGTCGCATCGGGGTGCGCCGGATGTCCGGCTGCTGGTCGCCCTGCTCGTCCAGGATTTCCTGGATCATGGGCGTGGCGATCACCCCGGGGTGCACGGAGTTGACCCGTACGCCCTGCCGCGCGTACTCGACCGCGGCGGTCTTGCTGAGCAGCCGTACCGCTCCCTTGGACGCCTGGTAGGCCGCCGCCGAGCCGCTTCCCACGAGCCCGAGCACCGACGAGGTGTTGATCACCGACGCGTTGCCGCTCGCCCGCAGGAGCGGCATCGCCGCCCTCATGCCGAGCCACGTGCCCTTCTGGTTCACGTCGATGACGCGATCCCAGGCCTCCTCCCGGGTGTCCTCGATGCCCGGCCAGTCCACGATGCCGGCGAGGTTCACGAGGACGTCCAGGGCACCGAACCGGTCGCGTACGACGGTGATCACGTCGTCCCACTCCCGTGCCGCGGAGACATCGAGGCGTACGGCGGCGACTTCCGCGCCGTACGCCTCGATCCGGTCCGCCAGGTCGCGCAGCGGGCCCTCGGCGACATCGGTGATCACCAGCCGGGCGCCCTCCCGGGCGAAGAGTTCGGCGGTCTCCCTGCCGATGCCGCCGGTGGCACCGGTGATCAATGCGACCTTGCCGTCGAGCCGAAGCCTTGCCATGGAACGGTCCTTGCTGCTCGTACTGCTGACTACTGATTGCCGGGCCGGTTCCGACCCGCTCCGCCGAGTCTCCGCAGGTCAGCAGCGAGCAACCAGGACGTGGACTGCCTGGGTGCAGCACACCCAGGCACCCCGCCGGACCGCCGCCTAGCCTGGCCGCATGGACGACAACCACCTGGGGGACTTCCTGCGCGGACGCCGCGCCGGGCTGCGACCGGAGGACGTGGGCATGGCGAGTTACGGGGCCCGCAGGGTCGCCGGACTGCGCCGCGAAGAGGTCGCCGTCCTGACCGGAGTGAGCGCCGACTACTACACGCGCCTGGAACAGGGGCGCGAACGCAATCCCTCGGCGCAGGTACTCGACGCCCTCAGCCGCGCGCTGCACCTCGACGCGGACGCCCGCGCACACCTGTACCGGCTGGCCGGGGTCGCCCCGGACCACCAGGCCGCCACCCGGGCCGCAGAGCAGGTCAGTCCTGCGCTGCGCCAGCTGATGGACGGCTACCCGAACACCCCGGCGCTCGTCCTAGGCGTTGCCCTGGACATCCTGGCCACCAACGCTCTGGCCGACGCCCTCTACGCCCCGTTCAAGCCCGCGGGCAACCTGGCCCTTATGACCTTCGCCGACCCCGCGGGCCGGGACTTCTACACGGACTGGGACCGGGCGGCCCAGGCCACCGTCGCCAACCTGCGCCAGGCGGCGGGCTACGACCCGGACCACCCACGGCTGCGCGAAATCGTCCGTACCCTCACCGGACAGAGCGCGGACTTCGCCCGCCTCTGGAACGCCCACAGCGTGCGCGGCAAGACCCGGGACGCCAAGCGCCTCCTGCACCCGGACGTCGGCCCGCTCACGCTCACCTACCAGGCGTTCGACGTACGCGACGCCCCCGGCCAGCAACTCGTCATCTACCACGCCGAACCGGGCAGCCCCAGCGCCCAGGCCCTCGACCTGCTCGGCTCGCTCCACGCGACCCGCCGTCAGGCCGGCCCCGACCGTCGGCGCTAGCCGGTGGCGCTGTCCTCCGCCGCAGGCGGCAGGCGTACGGCCGTGACCGGGGCGTGCAGCCGCCACCCCAGGGACCGGTAGAGGGCCCGCCCGGCGGGGCTGGCCACGAGGATGCCGCGGGCGGCGCCCAGCCGGACCATGTGGGCCGTCAGCGCGTTCATGACGAGGCGGCCCAGGCCACGACGGCGGTGCGCCGCACAGGTGCTGATCATGTCGAAGACCGCCGACGGGGGCGCGGAGGCGTCGGTGAGACCGGCCCGTCCCCGGGCGGCGAGATGGCCGGTGGCAGCGTCCAGAACGCGGCATTGGTAGACGCCGGTGCCGTCCTCGTCCGCCGTCTCGACGGTGTAGCCGGCCGGCGCCGCCACAGGGGCGGGCACCGGGGGCAGAGCGGCCGACATCAGGAACTGCGGCTCGGTGATCTCCCAGGTGGCAGGCAGGACGGGGGCGACTTCCGAGCGCGGGGCGCAGACGTTGATCCACAGGTTGGGGGTGGTGATCGATGCGGTGAGGTCGCGGAGGACGCCCGGGTCGGCGGCGGGGAAGACGTAGCGGTGCGACCAGACGGGGACACGGACCTCGACGTAGAAGCCGCCGTGGACTGCGACGGGGGGCACGGCGCCACGGCACCGCGCCAAGCCGTGCACCCAGGTCCGGACGAGGTCCGGGTGCACGGCGGGGGGAGGGGAGGAGGGGGAGGGAAAGTGCGAACCGGCCGTATCTATAGGGAGGTTCATACGGCCGATCTTAAGGCGGGTCATCGTACGGACAGAGGCTTCGTCGTTCCGGCGCCCGCCTTCCTGGGTCCGGCGGCGACCCGTAACAGGGGGAGCGGGCCGCCGCCGTTCCTCTCGGCGGGGACGGCCGACGACCGCCGGGGCGGAATCCGGCGGCGGTGGGGAGTCGGCCGCCTGATTGAGGACGCTAAACCTCGGCACCACAAAAGGGGGACGGGTTGACGGGTATTGCTCGTTCTCGCCCTGTCGGTGTGTACGCCTGCCCGTTGCCGCACGTCTCGAAGGCATGACGGAAGCGGACTCCGACCGGAGTGGAAGAGAGGCGGACCTGAGTACGAAGCCGTGGTAGGCGAGGGCTACGATCCACCACTATGGACGTAGTGACCAAGGTCTTCGTGGGTCTGCACATCATCGGCATCGCGTCGCTGCTCGGCGGCTTCCTGACCCAGCTGAAGCCGATGAGCGCGGGCACCGCCCGCTTCGTGCCGGCCATGCTGCACGGCGCGCTGACGATGCTGGTGACCGGCGTCATCCTGGTCGGCCTCAACCAGGCCCAGGACCACTCGCTCAACAACATCAAGTTGGGCGTGAAGCTCGCCGTACTGGTCGTGATCCTGGGCCTGGTCTACGTGAAGCGCGACGAGGAGAAGGTGGAGAAGCCCTTCTTCCTGGCGGTGGGGCTGCTGACGGTGGTCAACATCTTCATCGCGCTGCTGTGGACGTGAGCAGCAACCGCTGAGGACCTGCCGAGGGCCGTGGGGCGCACCCCACGGCCCTCTTCTCATGCCGGCCGCACGCTCCCGTAGATCGGCATGTAGTAGATCGACTCGACCCGCACACTGGCCCCCGGCTTGGGGGCGTGGATCATCTTGCCGTCGCCGATGTACATGCCGACGTGGCTGATGTCGTTGTAGAAGAACACCAGGTCACCGGGCTTGAGGTCCTTGGTCGCCACCCGGTCGCCGGCCTTCACCTGGTCCCAGGTCGTACGGGGCAGCGAGACGCCCGCCGCCTTCCAGGCCGCCTGCGTCAGGCCGGAGCAGTCGTAGGAGTTCGGGCCCGTCGCGCCCCAGACGTACGGCTTGCCCATCTGCGCGCGGGCGAACGCGAGCGCCTTGGCGGCCTTGGTCGCGTACGAACCGTCGGACGTACCGCTGCCGGAGCCACCGGACCCGCCGGAACCGCCATCCGGCGTTCCGGTGCCCGGGTCCGGATTGTCGTGCTGTTTGCGGTCCTCCCGCTCCTTGCGCTCCTTCTCGGCCTGCTTACGGGCCAGCTCCTCGGCCTTGCGCTTGGCCTCGGCCTCCTTCTTGCGCTCCAGCTCCGCCAGCCGCGCCTTCTCCTGGGCGGTCAGCCGGGACAGCAGCTGCCGGGCCTCGGCCAGCTTGGCCTGGACGTCCTTCTTGGACTCCTTCAGGGATGCCTGCGTCTCGGTGAGCCGCTCCAGGCTCCGGGACGCCTCGGCCCGCTGGCGTACGGCCTTGGCCTGCTGCTCCTGATAGTCGCTGACGGCCTTCTTCTGCGCGCCGGTCAGCTGGTCCATCAGGTGGCTGCGGTCCGCGAACTGCTGCGGGTTACGGGCCAGGAGCAGCTGCGCGGTCGGGCTGATGCCGCCGCTGCGGTACTGGGCCGCGGCGTACGTGCCCAACTGGCGCCGGGCGTCGTTCATCTTCTGGGTGCGCCGTGCGGTGTCGTCCAGGAGGCGGTCGACGGTGCCGCGCTGCTCGTCGGCCTGCTCCTTGACGGCGTTGTACTTCTGGGTCGCCACTTCGGCCTGCCGGTAGAGGTCGTCGACCTTCTGCTTGACCTCTTCGATGGACTGCTTCGGCTGGCTCGGCGCGGCTTCGGCCGTCTGCGAGAGCAGGGTGACCGAGGCGAGGGCTGCGGTGGTGAGCCCGGCGGCCGTACGTCGGCTACCGGGGGAGGTGAGTATGCGGGTGCGCGGCTTGCGGTGCGACGCCAAGGTCGGCGCCTCCTTCCGTGGACCGCCTACCGGGTTAGCTGTCGGGTTCGGGCCACTGCGGAAGGCTTGCCCTACGGCCTGTACGGCTGCGGGAGAGGTCCTGGGGGCGCGTGCCCCGGCACCTCGCGCCGTACCGGCCGATTCACCCCGGTGGTACGTGTGGGTCCCCGGCTCCGGATGCCTGGCGGCAGGGCCGGACTCGGCGGGGGCGGCCCGTGCGGACGCTGTTCGACCGCGGGGACGGCGGGCTGCCCGAGCGAGCACGGTAGCCAACCCGTGTGGCTCCTGGGAAGGCTGATGTGCGATATGCCCGAAACCTTTTCGTGATCTTTCCGCGACCGGTGCGTGTCCTGTGACGCCCGCCACCCGCCGGGGGAGGCGGGCCAGGTCACACGGCCGGTTTTCGCGGTTCGGGCCGGGCTGTCAGTGCGGCGGCCTACACTCGATGGGCGATGAGCAGCCTCTTTGACGACAGTTTCCTGGCGGACCTCGAACCCACGGATGAGGGGCCCCCGCCGCCTCCCGAGGACGAGAGCGGTCCGGCACAGGAGGAGATCCCGGCCGACCTGTTCGGCGGGCGCTTCGACGTGCCCGGCGGCATCCCGCACGCCGTGGGCCCGGGCCGCGACCCGTACTACCGCGACGGCGCCCCCCGCCCCGCGGTGGACCCCGCCGCCCTCCTGGAGGGGCTGAACGACCAGCAGAAGGCCGCCGTGGTGCACAGCGGCGGGCCGCTGCTCATCGTCGCGGGCGCCGGCTCCGGCAAGACCCGCGTCCTGACGCACCGCATCGCGCACCTGCTCGGCGCCCGCGGTGTGCACCCCGGCCAGATCCTCGCGATCACCTTCACCAACAAGGCCGCGGGCGAGATGAAGGAGCGCGTCGAGGACCTGGTGGGCCCCCGTGCGAACGCCATGTGGGTCTCCACCTTCCACAGCGCGTGCGTGCGCATCCTGCGCCGCGAGTCCAAGAAGCTGGGCTTCACGTCGTCCTTCTCGATCTACGACGCGGCCGACTCCAAGCGCCTGATGGCCCTGGTCTGCCGGGATCTGGACCTCGACCCCAAGCGGTTCCCGCCCAAGTCCTTCAGCGCCAAGGTCTCCAACCTCAAGAACGAGCTCATCGACGAGGAGACCTTCGCGCAGCAGGCTGCCGACGGGTTCGAGAAGTCGGTGGCCGAGGCGTACACGATGTACCAGGCCCGGCTGCGGGAGGCCAACGCCCTGGACTTCGACGACATCATCATGACCACGGTCAACCTCCTCCAGGCGTTCCCCGATGTCGCCGATCACTACCGCCGCCGCTTCCGGCACGTCCTCGTCGACGAGTACCAGGACACCAACCACGCCCAGTACACCCTCGTACGGGAGCTGGTGGGGCCTGCCGAGTCGGCCGGTGAGCTGTGCGTGGTCGGTGACGCCGACCAGTCGATCTACGCGTTCCGCGGCGCCACGATCCGTAACATCCTCCAGTTCGAGGAGGACTATCCGGACGCCACGACGATCATGCTGGAGCAGAACTACCGCTCCTCCCAGACGATCCTCAGCGCCGCCAACGCCGTCATCGAGCGCAACGAGAACCGCCGCCCCAAGAACCTGTGGACGGACGCCGGCGAGGGCCCCCGCATCATCGGCTACGTCGCCGACACCGAGCACGACGAGGCCCAGTTCGTCGCCGACGAGATCGACCGGCTGACCGACGCGGGCGACGCCAAGGCGGGCGATGTCGCGGTCTTCTACCGCACCAACGCCCAGTCCCGCGTCTTCGAAGAGATCTTCATCCGGGTCGGCCTGCCCTACAAGGTCGTCGGCGGTGTGCGCTTCTACGAGCGCAAGGAGGTCCGCGACGTCCTCGCGTACCTGCGCGTCCTCGCCAACCCCGAGGACACCGTCCCGCTGCGCCGCATCCTGAACGTGCCCAAGCGCGGCATCGGCGAGCGCGCCGAGGCGATGATCGACGCGCTGTCCGCCCGCGAGAAGATCACCTTCCCGCAGGCGCTGCGCCGCGTCGACGAGGCGTACGGCATGGCCGCGCGCTCCGCCAACGCCGTCAAGCGCTTCAACACGCTCATGGAGGAGCTGCGGACCATCGTCGAGTCCGGCGCGGGCCCCGCCACTGTCCTGGAGGCGGTCCTGGAGCGTACGGGCTATCTGGCCGAGCTCCAGTCCTCGACCGACCCGCAGGACGAGACCCGCATCGAGAACCTCCAGGAACTGGCCGCCGTCGCCCTCGAATTCGAGCAGGACCGCGGCGAGGAGAACCCCGGCACCCTCGCCGACTTCCTGGAGCAGGTCGCGCTGGTCGCCGACTCCGACCAGATTCCGGACGAGGACGAGGAGGGCACCGGCGTCATCACCCTCATGACGCTGCACACCGCCAAGGGCCTGGAGTTCCCCACCGTCTTCCTGACCGGCATGGAGGACGGCGTCTTCCCGCACATGCGCGCGCTCGGCCAGACCAAGGAGCTGGAGGAGGAGCGCCGCCTGGCGTACGTCGGCATCACCCGCGCCCGCGAACGGCTCTACGTGACCCGCTCCACGATGCGCAGCGCCTGGGGCCAGCCGTCGTACAACCCGCCCTCCCGCTTCCTGGAGGAGATCCCGGACAAGTACGTGGACTGGCGGCGCACGGGCCCCGCGACGCCCTCCGCCTCGATGGGCAGCCTCTCCGGCACGGGCGGCGGGGGCTTCGGCTCCGGCCTGTCCTCGTCGCGTACGAAGGCGGGCCCGAGCGGCTTCGCGACCCGGCGCGCCAAGGACCGCGAGGTGGTCTCGCTGGCGGTCGGCGACCGCGTCACGCACGACAGCTTCGGTCTGGGCTCGGTCGTCGCGGTCAAGGGCAGCGGCGACAACGCGGAGGCGACGATCGACTTCGGCGGCGAGAAGCCGAAGCGGCTGCTGCTGCGGTACGCGCCGGTGGAGAAGCTCTGACGCCGGCCGGGAAGCTCTGACGCAGCTGTCCGGCGCTCCCTCAAGGGGTGCGCCGGACGGGGCGTCAGCCGTGCCGGCCGGTCAGTTCGGGTTGAGCCCGTGGCTGCGCAGCCACGGCAGCGGGTCTATGGCCGAGCCGCCGCCCGGGCGCACCTCGAAGTGCAGGTGCGGTCCCGTGGAGTTGCCGGAACTGCCCGAGTACGCGATCTGGTCGCCCGCCTTGACCTTGCCCGACCGGATCTTGGTGCTGCTCAGATGGCAGTACCAGGTCTCGGTGCCGTCGGGGGCGGTCACGATCGCCATGTTGCCGTAGGCGGAGTTCCACTGGGTGCGTACGGTGCCGTCGGTGGCGGCCATGACGGGCGTGCCGAAGCCGACCGGGAAGTCGATGCCGGTGTGCACGGACATCCAGTTCACGCCCGCCTGCCCGTACAGCGCGCTCAGACCGTGCTGCGCGACGGGCAGCACGAACTTGGGGCGCATCGCCTCCTTGCGCGCCGCCTCGTCGGCCTTGCGCTTCTTCTCGGCGAGCTGCCGGGCCTTGAGGTCGATGCGCTCCTGCGTACGGCTGGCGCGGTCGGCGAAGTCGTCGGCGCCCGCGCTCAGGCTGGCGAGCTGAGTGTCGAGCTTGTTGTTGGCGACGGCCGGCTGCACGGCCGCGGGGTCCCCTGCGGCCTGGGTCGTCGTGCCGTCCTTGGCGCCGCTCTCGGCGCCGCTGGTGACGGAGGCGGCGGCGACGGCGCACACACCCATGGCGGCGACCGAGGGCACCGCGACGGTCAGCAGCGCGGAGCGCTTGGCGGTACGGCGGCGACCGCGGCCGGACGACCCGCTGCCCTGCGCGGCACGGCGCGAGCGGGAGCCGCGCGCGACGGGCACGCCGCTGGAGGCGGGGCTGCCCTCGGGAGTGATGTCGGTGGCGTACGGGTCCTCGGCGGCCTCAGGGGCCCCGGGGCCTCCAGGGGCCTGGGAGCCGAGGCCGTCGAAACCGTCCGGGCCGTCGAGGTCGGGCGTGATCGCCGGGGTGGTCTGGGTGAGCGCTTCGGCGATGGCGGTGGCGCCGAGGCCGTGCTCGTCGGCGAATCGGTCCTCCGCCGCGTCCGTACCCGAAGCCGCCTCATACGTTCCGTAGGCGGACCCGTACTGATCGTTTGTGTTCGCGTACGGTCCGGAACCGTACGGCTGCCCGCTTTCGTGCGGTTCGCCGCCGTACAGGCCCAGGCCGGGCCCGGCCCAAGTCATGGTCTCCCACTGGGAGCTGGCGGCGTCGCCGTACGGGTACCCGGTCTGCGGCGGTCCCGCCTGCGCCGGAATACCGGCGATCACGTCCGACTCCACGGCCCCCCAGACCGCGGTGGCCTCGTAGGCGTCGGGGCCGGTCGCGCCGCCCGGTCCGTAGCCGCCGTCGTACGCCGTGTGGGAGTACGGGTCGTAGGCGGCCTCCGGCTGCGTGCCGGTGGCGGGGGAGCCGGAGTTGGCCGCTCCGGTGCCGTAGACGCCCGCGGGGTGGGTACCCGCGTCGTAGCCGCCGCCGTAGGCACCGGTCGCGTACGCGGCGGTGGCGTACGCGTCGGTGCCGTACGCGGTGGTGTCGTACGGCGAAGCGTCGTGCGCGCCGGTGGCCTGGTGGCCGGGGAGCGCACCGAAGTACGGTGCGCCGCCGCCGTATGCCGCCTGGCCGGCCTGGGTGTCCTGGTGCCCGTAGGACTCGTAGGCGGGGTAATGCGCATACGAGGCATCGGGAGACGGGACAGCCGGAGCGGGGGACTCCGGCGAGTGACGGTCGTTCACCACCACTTCTCTTTCGCCTCGGCAGCAGGAGAATTAGCGGCGACTGTACCCGGCGGTACGTGACGGCGACAATCTTCGGCAGGTTTCGGGCTTCCCGACAACGGGCATTTGGCCGCCTTTCGGCGGACAGTATGCGCGTTCTTGGCGCCGCGTTCGAGGGGCGTTCGAAGCGGCGCGGGGTGCGCCGGTGCGCGCGCGGAGATCGAAAGGGCGCGCGCGACCTTGGAAAGTGCCCAGGCGGCAGCCGTGTGGCAGCCGGCCCGGGGCGGCGGAGGTCAGGCCACGGATGTGGTGCTCACGCTGCCTTCCGCCTCCTCTTCGGCGCCGAGCGCTTCCCGTATTCCGGCTGCCACCGCACCGTTGACCGGGAGGGCGAGATGCCCTACGCCGGATACCCGCACGCTACGGGTGATCAAATCCCGGTGATCGATTCGCGCGGTCTCCACCGGGACCATCAGCTGGTCCAAGTCGCTCCAGAAGCTGACGAAATGCGTACGGCAATTCGGGGCGGGCCGCGCCAACTCCACGATCACGTCGGAATGCGGCCGCATCTGCCGGACCAGCGGATGGGCCGACATCAAAGGCGCGACCCGGGTACCGCCGTGCGGGGTGCCGAGGGTGACCAGGGTGCGTACGCGGAGGTCGCCGCCCAGCCGCTGCGCGTAGTAGCGGGCGATCAGGCCGCCGAGGCTGTGGCCCACCAGGTCGACACGGCTGTGGCCGGTGCGCTCGCAGATCTGCTCGACGTGGCGGCCGAGCAGCTCGGCGGCCTTGCGCAGGTCACAGGTGAGCGGCGAGTAGTTGAGCGCTTCCACGTGGCGCCAGCCGTGCCGGAGCAGCGAGCGGCGCAGCAGCACGAAGACGGAGCGGTTGTCGATGAAGCCGTGCAGCAGGAGCACCGGGGGATGGCCGCGGCCTTCGGTGGGCAGCAGCGCCGTCCGGGCGGCCGGGACCGTACCGGCGGTGGTGCGGGTGCCGGTATCGGTCTCGTCGGCGCCGCCGGTGCCGTGTTCCGGGTCCGGGCCGGCGGGCGTGCCGGGGAGAGCTCTGGGCTGTTCCTGCTGGATGCCGGTCGGGTACAGCAGAAGGTGCCCGACGAGAATCGCCAGCTCCACTACCGTCGCGCGCAGCAGCGCGGAGGGGCGGGCCAGACAGCAGAGAAAGGGCAGGGCCTTCATGGCCGACCTCCCGAATGGCACGCGGGAGACGACTCTGTCCCCCGTATGCCCTCATGGGCAGCCGTTTCCGGCAACGTACAAGTACGTGAACGAGCTGCTGCCAAGAGTGTGAGCGAGCTGTTGTCCGGCCGTACGGATACGAAGACGGAAGCGTTCAGGGGCCGGACCCCCGTGCCGCGCGGCTGACGGCGCGGAGGAACGGCGACCTCACTGCGGCTCCCCGTGCGTGCGTCCCGCCGCGTGAAGGATCGCGGAACGCAACGCGTAGCGAACGTGTCCCAATGTGTGATTTCCCCCTCCCTCAGTGTTACGAAACGGCCGGGTACGGGATGCTGGCGATAACGTTCGTTCACGCTTGGGGCGGCCGACGCGGCCGCACATCGGATGTCGGTCGGCGGCCCTGTTCCGTACAGGTGCCGCGTCGTGCCGTGCAGGGCTGGGAGGCAGTGATGGGTGTGCAGGGTCCGATCCGCGTGGTGGTGGCCAAGCCGGGGCTCGACGGCCACGACCGGGGGGCCAAGGTCATCGCGCGGGCGCTGCGCGACGCCGGCATGGAGGTCATCTACACGGGGCTGCACCAGACGCCGGAGCAGGTCGTGGACACCGCGATCCAGGAGGACGCCGACGCGATCGGGCTGTCCATCCTCTCCGGGGCGCACAACACCCTCTTCGCGAAGGTCATAGAGCTGCTCAAGGAGCGCGACGCGGCGGACATCAAGGTCTTCGGCGGCGGCATCATCCCGGAAGCGGACATCCCGCCCCTCAAGGAGCTGGGCGTCGCCGAGATCTTCACGCCCGGGGCCACCACCACGGCGATCGTGGAGTGGGTCCGGGCCAATGTGCGGCAGCTGGCGGCCTGACGGCACGGTGACGCGCCGGCCGCCCGGGGCCGGGCGGCCGGCCGGCGGCGCGGCGGCAGGGCGGCTCACGGGGCCAGCTCCGCCCGCATCGTGGCACGCAGCCGTAGCGTGCCCACCAGCCGCTGGAACGCCTCGGACCAGTAGCCGACCGCTCCCGGCGAGCCGTCGGCGGGTTCGTCCGGGGTCGCGATGAGCATGTCGAGCCGGTCCGCCGCGGCCGGGTCCAGGCAGCGTTCGGCCAGGCCCATCACGCCGCTGAAACTCCACGGATAACTGCCCGCGTCCCGGGCGATGTCCAGTGCGTCGACCACCGCCCGCCCCAGCGGCTCGGACCACGGCACCGCGCACACCCCGAGCATCCGGAACGCGTCGGACAGGCCGTGGGCCGCTATGAATTCCGCGGCCCATCGCGCACGTTCGTCCTCGGGCAGCACCGTCAGCAGCCGCGCGAGGTCGCGCGACGAACCGGCCGGGATGTCGGGGGCGGCGCCGGTCGTGGTGGCGGGCGCGGAGCCGTTGGCTGCCGGACCGGTTCCGTACGTCCCCGTACCCGCCCCCGGCCCCGTGCCCGGCTGGGCGGCGCCCGGAGGACCGAGAAGGGCCCGGGTCCAGGCCACGTCCCGCTGGCGGACGGCGGCGCGGCACCAGGCGTCGTGCAGTTCCGTACGCCAGCCGTCGGCCACCGGCAGGGCCACGATCGCCGCCGGTTCCCGGCCGCCCAGCCACCGGCTCCAGCAGTCCAGCGGCGCGGCCTCCAGCAGCTGGCCCAGCCACCAGGCACGCTGACCGCGCCCGGTCGGCGGCCGGAGAACCACCCCGTCCCGCTGCATCGCCGCGTCGCACTCCCGCGGCGCTTCGACGACGAGGGACCAGGCGCCCGTATCGCCCGTATCGGAGGAGTGCCCGGCGAAGCTGTCCGCGCCGTCCTCGATGCGCGCCAGTTTGACGCAGGCCCGGGCGCGGTCGGCCATCCGCCCGGCGAGCGCGGTGCCGGGCAGGGCCGACAGCAACTCGGCGGCGGTGCCGCGGACGTTACGGCTGCGGTCGGACAGCGCCTGCTCAAGGAACGGCTCATCGGCCACCGTCAGGCCCTCGCGCAGCGAGTCGAGGAACATCAGCCGGTCCTCGGCCCGTTCCGTACTCCAGGTGCGGGCCAGCAGGGCGCGGCCGGCCGCCGGATCGCGGCGGCGCAGCGATGCGAGCAGGGAGACCCGCTCCGCGAACAGGCCCTCCTCCCACAGGGCGCGCACGGCCTCCGGATCGTCGGGGCCGGGCAGCGCGGCCGTGCTCCCGGCGCCGCGCAGCGCGAACTTCCACTCGTCGTTCAGCCGCGCCAGCCACAGGGCCCGCGGCCCGGCGAAGGCGAGGGCCGCGGCGCGCAGGTCCGTACGCGCGCGGGCCGCGTCGAGCAGCGCGGGCAGCAGCGCCTCGGGGGCGCGGTAGCCGTACTCGGCTGCGGCGGTGAGCCACTGCGGCAGCAGCTCGGTCAGGTCGGGGGCCGTGCCGCGGCGGTGGCCGCCGCCGGTGCCGTTACGGTCGGCGAGCAGCAGGCCGAGTCTGCGCCGCGCGGCCGGCGGCAGCGGCGGTCGCGGGTCGGACGGAGCCGGTACGGGACGCTCCCGGGCGGGCGCGGGGCGCAGCGCGGCCCGGCGCCGGACCGTGCTGACGGCGGCCGCGTCCAGCAGCGCCCCCGCGGCGCTGCGGCCCGCACGGCCGGTGACCGGCGGCGTACGGCGCTCCGTACCGAGCAGCGCCGCGCTCACCAGGTCGTCCCAGGTGGCGGAGGTGATGGTTTCGTCGATCATGGTTGTCCCCCGGGCAGTGATCGGACGGATGGGTGGTGATGGCCGGTGGGCCGGTGGTCGAGGGCCGATCGCGGCCGTCGGGTCACAAGGCGACCGGTTCCGGGTCCCAGGTGGTCAGGGGTGTGAAACCGCGGTGGCCGCATTCGCCGAAGACCGTGACCGGCTCGCCGCCGGATATCGCGGCCAGGCGCCACAGGCCCGCCCGCTCCGTACAGCGCGGGTCCACGGGAAGGGCCGACTCCCCGTCGGCGTCGGCCAGTTGCCAGGGATCGCCGTCGCGCCCCGGTATCGGTACGACATCGGTCAGGACCACCGGCCAGGCGTCGAGCCAGGGGTCGTCGCGCAGCGCGTGTCCGTACGCGGCGAGGGCGGCGTCGGTGCCGCCGCCCGGCGGCGGGCCACCGGCCGGGGCCGGATCGGCGTGCCGCGTGCCCAGGACGACGCGCAGCGGGCGGGCGCCCGGGTAGTAGGCGAGATCGGCGTCCAGGACGAGACCTCTCGGCAGTGAGAGGTCCAGCGGCCGGTCCCGCCCGCCGAAGGAGAGATGCAGCGCCATGCGCCCCGTGCGCTCGCCGCGCAGCCATATGCGCCTGCTGGTCAGCATCCCTTCCTCGGCGTCCTGTTGGGCGAGCACCAGCCAGCGGTCGCGCACGGACGTGGTGTCCGCTCCGGCGAGCACGTCCGCCGCGTCGGTGGTGAGCCCGACGCGGGTGCGGACCGTCGCGGCCAGGGCGGGCGGCAGGCGCTCCACGCCCAGGAACGCCTGGTCGAGGAGGTGGATCAGGGAGCATTCCGCGAGGAGCCGGGACGGCCAGTCCGGCCCGGAGGTCGCCGCCGACCCCAACTCCCGCACGCGCGCGGCGAGTCCGGGTGCCTGGGCGTCCACCATGCGGGCCGCCGTCTCGTCCCAGGTGCCGTATCCCGCGCGGTCGGCGGTGGCCAGTCCGGAGCGGAGCAGGTCCTCCAGTCGCTGTTCCAGCTCGGTGGCCCCGGCGGCGATCCGCTGCACGCGCAGCGCGGCCCGTCGCCGGGCGGCGTCCTGATTGGCAGCGGACGACGCGGAACCCGAACTGGCTTCGCCAGAAGCCCCATTGCTCGCCGCTGCCGTCTTCTTCTCCGCGCGCTGCCGGCGGGCGGTGAGCCATTCCGCCACCCACGCGGGAGGCTCGCCCTCGCCGACGGCCCCTTCTTCCCCCGCCCACATCAGCAGCAGTCCCAGTGCGTGCTTGCACGGGAACTTGCGGCTCGGACAACTGCATTTGAAGGCCGGCCCTGCGGTGTCCACGACGGTTTGGTACGGCTTGCTGCCGCTGCCCTTGCACAGGCCCCACACCGCGCTGCCCCGTGTGCCGGTCTCCGGCCAGGAGCCCGGTGTCGCGAGCCTGCTCCCCGCCTTGCGTGACGGTGCGTCGGGCGCGAGCGCGAGCACGTGATCCGACGTCCAGCGTTCCCCCTGCGGATTCATGTCCCAAACGCTACGAGCACCCACTGACAATCGCTCTGACCAGCGGAAACACCGCCGTGCGGGGTGATTGTCAGTGGCGTGGTGCAGGGTGGTTCACGCAAGCGGCCGGCGAGTGGCGGGGTGCCGGCCGCGGACGTTGCGACGAGGGGGAATCATGACCGAGAACCACACCGGAGACGTCGTCGGCGGAGCCGGAGCCGACGACTCCGCGCAGGTCCTGCGCCCGCACGCGGAGGACGCGTTCGCGCAGGAGCTGAAGGCGCTCGCGGCGGCCGACGACCGGCCGCGCCCGGAGCGCTGGCGGCTGTCGCCGTGGGCGGTGGCGACCTATCTGCTGGGCGGCACCCTGCCGGACGGCACGCTCATCACACCCAAGTACGTGGGCCCGCGCCGGATCGTCGAGGTGGCGGTGACGACCCTCGCGACCGACCGCGCGCTGCTGCTGCTCGGCGTGCCCGGCACGGCCAAGACCTGGGTGTCCGAGCACCTGGCGGCCGCGGTCAGCGGCGACTCGACCCTGCTCGTGCAGGGCACGGCCGGCACCCCGGAAGAGGCCATCCGCTACGGCTGGAACTACGCACAGCTGCTCGCCCACGGCCCCAGCCGGGACGCGCTGGTGCCCAGCCCGGTCATGCGGGCGATGGCGCAGGGCATGACCGCGCGCGTGGAGGAGCTGACCCGCATCCCCGCCGACGTACAGGACACGCTCATCACGGTCCTGTCGGAGAAGACCCTCCCCATTCCGGAGCTGGGCCAGGAGGTCCAGGCGGTGCGCGGCTTCAACCTGATCGCCACGGCCAACGACCGCGACCGCGGGGTGAACGAACTCTCCAGCGCGCTGCGCCGCCGCTTCAACACGGTCGTCCTGCCGCTGCCCGCGACGCCCGAGGAGGAGGTGGACATCGTCTCCCGGCGCGTCGAGCAGATCGGCCGCTCCCTGGACCTGCCGCCCGCGCCCGCCGGGACGGACGAGATCCGCCGGGTCGTCACGGTCTTCCGTGAGCTGCGCGACGGCGTCACCGCCGACGGCCGCACCAAGCTCAAGTCCCCTTCGGGCACGCTCTCCACGGCCGAGGCGATCTCCGTGGTCACCAACGGCCTGGCGCTGGCCACCCACTTCGGTGACGGCGTGCTGCGGTCCGGGGACGTGGCCGCGGGCATCCTGGGCGCGGTGATACGCGACCCGGCGGCGGACCGGGTCGTCTGGCAGGAGTATCTGGAGACCGTGGTGCGCGAGCGCGACGGCTGGAAGGACTTCTACCGCGCCTGCCGCGAGGCCGGCGCATGACCGGCCGGGACCAGCCGCTGCTGCTGGGAGTACGCCATCACGGCCCGGGCTCGGCGCGTGCGGTGCGGGCCGTGCTGGAGCGGTACGAGCCCCCCGCGGTGCTGATCGAGGGCCCGCCGGAGGCGGACGCGCTGGTGGCCCTGGCCGCCGACGAGGCGATGCGCCCGCCGGTCGCGCTGCTCGCCCATGTGCCCACCGACCCGGGACGGGCGGCGTTCTGGCCGCTGGCCGAGTTCTCCCCGGAGTGGGTGGCGATCCGGTGGGCCCTGGCCCATGACGTACCGGTGCGCTTCATCGACCTGCCGGCGGCCCATTCCCTGGCGATGGGGGAGGGCGAGGGGGATGGCGGGGACGAAGCCGAGGACGGGGGCAGCCGGGGAGCGGTGAGTGCTGGGCGGGGCGAGGCCGATGTCCGTACGGCGGGCTCCATCCGGGCGGCCGACGCCGAGGACCGTACGCCAGGCCCTGGACGTACGGCAGGCCCCGACCGACCGGCTGAGGCAGATGCAGCCCCCACACCGGCCCCCGCCCCCACGCCACCCCCCGACCGCGCGGCGGAGGCCCGGATCGATCCCGTCGCGGTGCTCGCCGAGGCCGCCGGGTACGACGACCCGGAGCGCTGGTGGGAGGACGTGATCGAGCATCGTGCCCACGGACACCGGCCGGGGAGCGGAAGTGCGAGCGGGCTGACGGGGGAGGACCCGCTCGCGCCGTTCGAGGCGCTGGCCGAGGCGATGACGGCGCTGCGGGAGGCGTACGGCGTCGGCGGACACGACCGCGATCTGGTGCGCGAGGCCCATATGCGGCTGCGGCTGCGCGACGCGCGCCGGGAGTTCGGGGAGGGCGTCGCGGTGGTGTGCGGCGCGTGGCACGTCCCGGCGCTGGCCCGGCGGACGACGGTGACCGCCGACCGGCAGCTCCTGAAGGGCCTGCCGAAGGTGAAGCCCGAGGTGACGTGGGTGCCGTGGACCCACCGCAGGCTGTCGCGCCGCAGCGGCTACGGCGCGGGCATCTCCTCGCCCGGCTGGTACGGCCACCTCTTCAGCGCGCCGGACCGCCCCATCGAGCGCTGGATGACGAAGGTCGCCGGCCTGCTGCGCGAGGAGGACTACGCCGTCTCCTCGGCGCACGTGATCGAGGCCGTACGGCTCGCCGACGCGTTGGCCGTGATGCGCGGCCGCCCGCTGGCCGGGCTGGCCGAGGCGGGCGACGCGGTGCGCGCGGTGCTCGGCGACGGGTCCGACGCGCCGTCCGCCCTGATCCACGAACGTCTGGTCGTGGGCGACGTACTGGGAGAGGTGCCGGAAAGCGCACCCGCGGTGCCGCTCCAGCGCGACATCGCCCGCAGCCAGCGGTCGCTGCGCCTCAAACCGGAGGCGGCGGAGCGGGAGCTGGACCTCGACCTGCGCAAGGAGACGGACGCCGGGCGGAGCAGGCTGCTGCACCGGCTGCGGCTGCTCGGCGTGCCGTGGGGCGAGCCCGCCCGGACCCGGGCCGGCACCGGCACGTTCCGGGAGAGCTGGCGGCTGCGGTGGGAGCCGGAGCTTTCCGTACGGGCCGCGGAAGCCGGCATATGGGGCACGACGGTGGAGGTCGCCGCGACGGCCAAGGCGCGGTCCGACGCCGTGGGGACCTCGACCCTCGCGGACGTGACGGCGCTGGCCGAGCGCTGTCTGCTCGCCGCGCTCCCGGACGCGCTCCCCGTGGTCATGCGGGTGCTGACGGACCGCGCCGCACTGGACGCGGATGTCGGGCACCTCGCCCAGGCACTGCCCGCGCTGGTGCGCTCGGTGCGCTACGGCGATGTGCGCGGCACGGACGCCGCCGCGCTCGGCGAGGTGGCGACCGGGCTGGCCGAGCGGGTCTTCGTCGGCCTGCCCCCGGCCTGTACGGGCCTGGACGCGGACGGCGCCGCTGACATGCGCAACCACCTGGACGCGACGCACCACGCGGTGGGCCTCCTGGACGAGGTCCGGGCGGACCGGCCCGGCGGGCTGCGGGAGCGCTGGGCAGGGGTGCTGCGGAAGCTGGCCGAGCGGGAGCCGGTGCCCGGCCTCCTGCGGGGGCGGGCGGTCCGGCTGCTGCTCGACGACGGGCGGCTGGCCCCCGAGGACGCGGAACGCCTGATGGGGCTGGCCCTGTCGGCGGGGACCCCGCCGGCCGAAGCGGCGGGCTGGATCGAGGGGTTCGCGGGCGGCGACGCGGGCGGACTGCTGCTGGTGCACGACGAGCGGCTGCTCGCCCTGGTGGACGGCTGGCTGGCGGACGTACCGGCGGACGCGTTCACGGACGTACTGCCGCTGCTGCGACGGACGTTCGCGGAGTACGACGCCGGAGTGCGGCGCACACTCGGCGAGTTGGTGCGCCGCGACCCGGCCGGCGCCACCGGAACCGCCACCGCGCGGGGCGATCAGGAGGCCGCGATACCGGGCTTCGGCCCCGGCCTGGACCGCGACCGGGCGGCAGCCGTGCTGCCCACCCTGCGCGTCCTGCTGGGCCTCCCGGAAGGCATGGACAGCACGCAGGACACGAACCGTACGGGGGTGGCCGGATGAGCGGGACGCAGGACAGGACGCAGGAGCGGCTGCGGCGGTGGCGGCTGGTACTGGGCGGGGACGGCGCCGACGGTACCGGCTGTGAGCTGCGCGGACAGGACGCCGCCATGGACGGGGCGCTCAGCGCGCTCTACGGAGGCCGCCGGCCGGGCGGCGCGGGCGACGGCGGAGCGCGCACGGCGGGGCTGGGCGCCTCGGCGCCGAACGTGGCCCGCTGGCTGGGCGACATCCGTACGTACTTCCCCACCTCCGTCGTCCAGGTCATGCAGCGCGACGCGATCGAACGGCTCGGGCTGTCCGCGCTGCTGCTGGAACCGGAGATGCTGGAGGCCGTCGAGGCCGACGTGCACCTGGTGGGGACGCTGCTGTCGCTCAACAAGGTCATGCCCGAGACGACGAAGGAGACCGCGCGGGCCGTGGTGCGCAAGGTCGTCGAGCAGCTGGAGAAACGGCTCTCGTCCCGCACCCGTGCCACGCTCACCGGCGCCCTGGACCGGTCGGCGCGCGTCAGCCGCCCCCGGCACCGGGACATCGACTGGGACCGCACCATCCGCGCGAACCTCAAGAACTACCTGCCCGAGTACCGCACGGTCGTCCCCGAGCGGCTGATCGGTTACGGACGGGCCGCGCAGTCCGTGAAGAAGGATGTGGTGCTCTGCATCGACCAGTCCGGGTCGATGGCGGCCTCCGTGGTCTACGCCTCCGTGTTCGGGGCGGTGCTGGCGTCCATGCGTGCCATCGCGACCCGGCTGGTCGTCTTCGACACCGCGGTGGTCGACCTGACCGACGAGCTGGACGACCCGGTCGATGTGCTCTTCGGTACGCAGCTCGGCGGCGGTACGGACATCAACCGCGCGCTCGCCTACTGCCAGTCGCAGATCACCCGGCCCGCCGACACCGTCGTCGTGCTGATCAGCGACCTCTACGAGGGCGGCATACGCGACGAGATGCTCAAACGGGTCGCGGCGATGAAGGCGTCCGGGGTGCAGTTCGTGGCGCTCCTCGCGCTGTCGGACGAGGGAGCGCCCGCCTACGACCGGGAGCACGCGGCGGCCCTCGCGGCCCTCGGCGCACCGGCGTTCGCCTGCACGCCGGACCTCTTCCCCGAGGTGATGGCGGCCGCGATCGAAAAGCGCCCGCTGCCGATACCGGACATGGCGGGGTAACGGTGATGAGAGCCCCGCGGGGCTTGCGGGGCCCCTGGTCCGTCGTGCAAGGATCAGGGCACCGCGCGATCACCGCGATGCACGTGCCGCCGGTTCCCCGGAGCCGCACGGCTCCCGGCACCGCGCGTGTGCCGCACCCACGCCCAAGTCGCCTTTCCCGTCGTCACGTTCCGCCGTAAAGGATCTCCTCGTGTCTGCCGTGACCGCTCCTCCCGCCGCCGCGCGCCTGCCGCGCAGCGTGCTGGTGCGGCGTGCGCTGCTGGCGGGGCTCTTCCTGGCGGGGTTCGTGGCGTTCGGGTTCGCGTTCGGTGGCGGTGCGCAGGCCGCGGACCGTACGGCGGGACCCGACCCGCGGTTCGGCCCGACGATGGAAGCCGCGCCGACGGCAGCCGCGAAGAAGGCGGCAGCCGTGAAGAAGGCGTCCGGAACGCCCGTCGGAAAGGCCGTGCGGCCCGTCGCCGAGCGGACCGGAACGGTCGTCGAAAGCGGCGCTGAGCAGGCCGAACCAGTAACGCGTCCGGTCACCGAAACGGCCACCAGGCCGGTCACCGAACCGGTACGGGACGCGGTGCGCGAGGTGCACCGCGCCGGGGACGCGGCCTCGCTCCCCGTACACCTGCCCGTACGGCTGCCCGGCCTGCTTCCCGGCGTTGACGGCAACGGTGATCACGGTCCCGACCACGGGCCCGGCGACGGCCACGGTGAGCAGCCGGGCCAGGGCTCAGGGCCGCAGCACACCCCCGGCCCGCACGACGCCACCACCGGCAGCGCGCAAGCTGCCGCAAGCGCCAAGCCCGCGGAGTGCGAGCCCACTTCGGCAATCCCGCACGTCCTCGGCGACGCATCGCCGCGTACCGCGCAGCGCGCCGCCTCGGCCTCCGGACAGCAGCCGGGCCAGGGCCGCAGCGGCTTCCCCGGCCGGCTTCCGCAGGGGCCCGCCTCGGCGGCCTCGCACACCGCCGGTGACGGCCACGGCCCGCGCGGCGGTGACCACTTCGCCGCCGTACCGGCGCATCCCGCGCACTTCGGGCTGGTGCCCGGAGGCGTCCGCGCGGCCGCCGAGCCGCCGACGCGGCAGCGTGCCGCGGACATTCTCGAATTCCCGGGCTAGGGCAGACCTTCGGACCTCCGGCGTCCGAGTTCCCCGTCCGCAGACATCGCGTCTGCGCAGGACCTGCCGCGCGGGGGCGGAACAGGTCTGCCCGCCGAACCCCCTGAATTCGAAGGAAGTCTGCTCATCATGCGTACGCACATCCGTCGTTCCATCGTCGTAGCCGCCGCCGCTTCCGGCCTGTGGGCCCTGGGCTCCGTCGCCGCCAGCGCGGCCGACCTGCCCGGCACCGCCGACCTGCCCGCCGCCGCGACGAAGACCGTGGACGGCGTGACCGGCCAGGTCACCAAGGTCACCGGTGGCGACGTCCACACCCAGGACCTGCCCGCCACCCCGAAGCTCCCCGCCGCCGACGGCCTCGGCAAGGTCACCAAGGTCACCAAGGTCACCAAGGTCACCAAGGTGGCCGAGCTGGACGAGGCCGCCGAGCTGGGCAAGGTCACCAAGGTGGCCAAGGCCACCGACCTCACCCGCACCACCCAGCACGCGGTCGGCAAGGCTGCGCCCGTCGCCCAGCGGGCCGTGAGCAAGGCCGTGCCGGACGCCCAGCGCGCGGTGAGCAAGGTAGTGCCCGTCGCCCAGGGCGCGGTCGGCGGTGCCGGTCAGCTCGGCGGCGACGTCGCCGGCCAGGCGACCCCGTTCGTGCAGCGTGTTGCCGGTGGCGCGCAGATCTTCGTCCAGGGCGTGGCCACGGACGCCACCCCCTTCGCGCAGGGCGTGACCGGCACGGTGCGTACGGACGCCACCGGCATCGCGGGCAGCGCGGCCTCGGGCCTGCGGGACGTACTCCCGGGCCGGACCCTGCCCACCACGCCTGCCCTGCCCACCACCCCCGTCGACCTGACCAGCCCCGCCAACATCCCGGCCCTCCCGGCGTTGCCGGCCCAGGGCCTCTGACACCGCATGTGACATCCCGCATGCCACCGCTCCTCATCGGCGGATGACGAGCGGATCGCCGGGCGGCTCCTCGTGGGGAAGGGGCCGCCCGGCTCCGTGCTGTGCGGTCGGTGCGCGCGGGCTCCGGCAAGCCGGCGTTCACCCGGCGGTACCTGCCCGTGAACTGTGACCGTTCTCTCTGTGACTGTTATCACCGCCGCAGTGTGATCTGCGATTTAGGGAGGCCGGTCCCGCGGGGATAACCTGCGAGACGGACATGCCGCGTACCGGCCACCGTGTACGCCTCCCTCAGTGACAGCGCAGTCACGTTGCCCTTCGCGGCACGCCCATGCAGACAACGAACCGCGATCACTACGGCGATTCTGAGTAGACAAGGGACGGACGCGCGTGGACCTGTTCGAGTACCAGGCGAGGGACCTCTTCGCCAAGCACGGTGTACCGGTGCTGGCCGGTGAAGTCATCGACACGCCTGAGGCGGCACGCGCGGCGACCGAGCGCCTCGGCGGCAAGTCCGTCGTCAAGGCGCAGGTGAAGGTCGGCGGCCGCGGCAAGGCCGGCGGCGTGAAGCTGGCGGCCTCCGAGGACGAGGCCGTCGAGCACGCGACCAACATCCTCGGCATGGACATCAAGGGCCACACGGTCCACAAGGTGATGATCGCCGAGACGGCTCCGGAGATCGTGGAGGAGTACTACGTCTCCTTCCTCCTGGACCGCACCAACCGCACCTTCCTCTCCATCGCGTCCGTCGAGGGCGGCGTGGAGATCGAGGAGGTCGCGGCCACCCGCCCCGAGGCCGTCGCCAAGACCCCGATCGACGCCAACGAGGGTGTGACCCCGCAGAAGGCGCGCGAGATCGTCGAGGCCGCGAAGTTCCCGGCCGAGGTCGCCGACAAGGTCGCGGACGTGCTGGTCACCCTGTGGAAGACCTTCATCGCCGAGGACGCGCTCCTGGTCGAGGTCAACCCGCTGGCCAAGGTCGCCTCCGGCGACATCCTGGCCCTGGACGGCAAGGTCTCGCTCGACGAGAACGCCGACTTCCGCCAGCCCGAGCACGAGGCCCTGGAGGACAAGGCCGCGGCCAACCCGCTGGAGGCCGCCGCCAAGGCCAAGGGCCTGAACTACGTCAAGCTCGACGGCCAGGTCGGCATCATCGGCAACGGCGCGGGTCTCGTCATGAGCACCCTCGACGTCGTCGCGTACGCCGGTGAGAAGCACGACAACGTCAAGCCCGCCAACTTCCTCGACATCGGCGGCGGCGCCTCCGCCGAGGTCATGGCGAACGGCCTGGAGATCATCCTCGGCGACCCGGACGTCAAGTCCGTGTTCGTCAACGTCTTCGGCGGCATCACCGCCTGCGACGAGGTCGCCAACGGCATCGTGCAGGCCCTGGAGCTGCTGAAGTCCAAGGGCGAGGACGTCACCAAGCCGCTGGTCGTCCGTCTGGACGGCAACAACGCGGAGCTCGGTCGCAAGATCCTGAGCGACGCCAACCACCCGCTGGTCCAGCGCGTGGACACCATGGATGGCGCGGCCGACAAGGCCGCCGAGCTCGCCGCGGCTGCGAAGTAAGGGATAGAGGGACTCAGACCACCATGGCTATCTTCCTCACCAAGGACAGCAAGGTCATCGTCCAGGGCATGACCGGTGCCACGGGCATGAAGCACACCAAGCTCATGCTGGGCGACGGCACCAACATCGTCGGCGGTGTGAACCCGCGCAAGGCCGGCACGAACGTCGACTTCGACGGCACCGAGGTGCCCGTCTTCGGCTCGGTCGCCGAGGCGATGGAGAAGACCGGCGCCGACGTGTCCGTCATCTTCGTGCCGCCGAAGTTCGCCAAGGCCGCCGTCGTCGAGGCGATCGACGCCGAGATCGGCCTGGCCGTCGTGATCACCGAGGGCATCGCGGTGCACGACTCCGCCGCCTTCTGGGCGTACGCGTCGAGCAAGGGCAACAAGACCCGCATCATCGGCCCGAACTGCCCCGGCCTGATCACCCCCGGCCAGTCCAACGCCGGCATCATCCCGGGCGACATCACCAAGCCCGGCAAGATCGGTCTGGTGTCGAAGTCTGGCACGCTGACCTACCAGATGATGTACGAGCTGCGCGACATCGGCTTCACCTCGGCCGTCGGCATCGGTGGCGACCCGATCATCGGCACCACCCACATCGACGCCCTGGAGGCGTTCGAGGCCGACCCGGAGACCGAGCTGATCGTCATGATCGGCGAGATCGGCGGCGACGCCGAGGAGCGTGCGGCCGACTTCATCAAGGCCAACGTCACCAAGCCGGTCGTCGGCTACGTCGCGGGCTTCACCGCGCCCGAGGGCAAGACCATGGGCCACGCCGGCGCCATCGTCTCCGGCTCCTCCGGCACCGCCCAGGCGAAGAAGGAGGCCCTGGAGGCCGCCGGCGTCAAGGTCGGCAAGACCCCGTCGGAGACCGCGCGCCTGGCGCGCGAGATCCTCGTCGGCTGATCGCGTAACGCGCAGGGCGCGGGCCCGTACTCCTGTTGGGGGTACGGGCCCGCGCCCGTTCGTGTGCAAGAGCGCGCGCGGCGGGAAGGCGACAACGGGACCTAGCGCGCTTCCGGGGCGAGGTGCCCGGCCCATACGACCTTTCTCTTCGCCGGTCCGTCCGCCTTGGCCTGCTGCGTGCGGGCTTGTCCGCCGTGCTGCTTACGGGGGGCCTTGGCCTCCGCCGCCGCGGACGAGGCGGCGGAGGACGCGGCCGGGGGACCGGCCTCCGGACGGGTGGGGAGAGTGCCCGCCTCCTGGACGAGCGTGAAGGCGGTCGCCACCGCGATGAGGGCGGTGAGCCCGAACGCGCCCTGCGTCATCCGGCTGACCGTACGCTCGCTCCCGCTCCGTACGACCCCGGCGGCGGGCGGCGCCACCGGCAGCGCGCGGGCCAGCCCGGACAGTCGCTCCCGCAGGATCTCTCTCTGGCGTACGGGTGACTCGCCCGCCAGGCCGAGCCACGGAACCCGTTCGGCGAGGGCCTGGCGCGCGCGCAGCAGGCGTCCGGCCGTCGCGGGCGTACTGGCCTCCACCTCGGCGGCCGTCTCGCTCAGTTCCAGGCCGAGGCCGTCGTGCAGGAGCAGCACCCGCCGGTACGGGGCGGGCAGCGCCAGCACCGCCTCCCGCAGCGCGCGCTCAGCGGGAGCGGCGGGCGGTGGCGCGGGTGCCTGGGGGCTCGGCCGCTGGGCGGTCCGCAGACCGGGGCGCATCCGGTGCCAGGGCGACAGCGCGTACTCGTGCACCATGGCCCGCACCCGGCCCGCCGGGTCCGGGTCCACGGCCATGTCGGGCCAGCGCTGCCAAGCCATCTGGAACGACCGTTCGACGGCCTCCTGGGAGAGCCGGGGGTGACCGGTGAGCACGATGGCCTGGCGGGTCAGGTCGGGGGCGTGCCGCGTGTAGAGGGCGTCGAAGGCGGCCGAGGGAGTGGGGGCGCATTGAGCTGATGGTCCGTCAGTAGGTGGCGTGCGTACCGCGTCTGATGCCTCCTCAGGAGCGGCGGCGGGTGCGGCGTCAGTCGTCTTCGTCCGTTCCGTCTGCGTCATGTCGGCCTCTCCGTGCGGGCGCGCGTGCCGGTGGCGCACGGATGGCTCAACGGCATGAAAAGGTACATAAACATATATTGAGCGACACGACCGGCAATTGCCTGCTCCATGGCGGAAACGTGTGTTGTTGGCAGCATGGCGGGGTGAGCCAATTGACCGACCGCGGCCCCACGTTGTCGTCGCGCGGCCGCGCCGCCACCCAGCGGTCCTCCGCGCTCGGCACCGCCTTCGTCGGCGGCGGACTGGCCGCCGGGCTCGGGCTCGGGGCGTTCGCCGTCGTGGTGCTGCTGCTGTGGGTGGCGTCCCCGTACCCGGACACCAACCCGTCCCGGGCCCTGCACCTCGCCGCCGACCTGTGGTTCCTCGCCCACGGCAGCGATCTCGTACGGTCCGCGACCGCGTCCGGCGCCGAGTCGCCCGTCGCCGTGACGCCGCTGCTCCTGATGGCCCTGCCCGTATGGCTGCTGTACCGCACGGGCCGCCACATCCTCGAAACGGTCCCGCCGGCCCTGTCGAAACCCCCGGTCGCCCCGCTTCCCAGCCTCCTCCACCCCGACGACTTCGACCCGGAGCCCACCCCCCGCCTCCTCCTCGGCTGGTTCCTGGCGGGCTACCTGTCCGTCACGGGCGCCGCCCTGCTGTACGCCTCCGAAGGCCCGCTGTACGTCGAACCGCTCAGCGCCCTGCTCTACGTACCGGTGGTCGCCGCCCTGACCGGCGCCGTGGCGGCCTGGCACAGCGTCGGACGTGCCGCCTTCGTGCCGCTGCCCGACCGGGTGCAGCGCCTCTACGACCGGCTGCCGCCCGCCCTGTGCGCCGCGCTGGAAGGGCGGCGCGGCATCACCGCGGTGCGCGCCGCCACCGCGGGCACCGTGGTGCTGCTGCTCTCCGGCGCGCTGCTGGCGCTCCTCGCGCTGGGCTGGCACGCACCGGCGGTACGGGAAGGATTCCTCGGCCTCACCCACGACTGGGCGGGCCGCTGCACCGTCGTGCTGCTCAGCCTCGTCCTGCTGCCGAACACCAGCGTCTGGGGGCTGGCGTACGGGCTCGGCCCCGGCTTCACGCTCGGCGCGGGGAGCACGGTCGGCCCGCTCGGCACCAGCGGGTACCCGGACCTGCCGCACTTCCCGCTGTTCGGCATGTTCCCGGAGCCGGACGCCACCGGCCCGCTCTACTGGCTGACCGCCGCGGTACCGCTCGCCGCCGGCCTGGCACTGGCCCGGTACGCGGCGCTCCCCGCGAAGTCGTACGCGACCGCCACACGCTCGGCCGCCGCGCGCCCGGCCGACGCCCAGTGGACCGGCTGGCGCGAGACGGCCGCCGCCGCCGGGCTTGCGGCGCTCGGCTGCGGCGTGGTGTCGGCGGTGCTCGCCGGGCTCGCGGGCGGCGCGCTGGGCAGCGCGGCGCTGTCCCGCTTCGGGCCCAGCTGGTGGCAGACGGGGCTGGCGGCGCTGGCCTGGACCCTGGTCATCGGCGTCCCGGGCGCGCTCGTCGCCCGCCTGTGGTGGCTGCGCGGCGTACCCCGCCCGCCGAAGCCCGCCCCACGGCCGCGCGTAAAACTCCGCGTACGGGCCGGACGCGCTGTGAAACGCCTCACCCGCGCCGTCGGACGCTGGTCGTGGGCCGCCTGCCGCTTCGGCTGGACGCTGCTGACGCGTACGGTTTCCCGCTCGCTGCGGCCCCGCCCCCGCCCGGGCCGCCACGCCCGGCACGCTCGCCGCCGTACTCCGGCGAGCCGGAAACCGTACGACTACGGGTACGACCGCGACCAAGGACCCGGCCACCCGTCCAGTGACGTACCCGGAGGCGGACTCGGCTCGACCGGCGCCCGCCCCTGGCACGACCCCAGCACCCGCAGCGCCCGCTGGTCGGAACTGCGCGCCTCCTCCGGCGGCCTGATGACCGACTTCGAACCCGCCCCGCCCCCGCACGAGGAGGTCCCGCGCAGCACGGTCCCCGGAAACGCCTCAGCCGCCACCCCGGAGGGCGGCGGCTGAGACGAACGGTTCCGGGGCCTGACGGCAGTTCCCGGACCGGCCGGACTATTCCTGCTGAATGCTGAGCAGCGGACGCAGCTGCTCGGGGAGCTTCTTCTCGCAGGAGTGCGCGGCGGACCGGGTCAGGGCGTCGTTCACACACGTGAAGTAGTCGCGGTAGACGAGCTGGAGCGTGAAGGTGGCGGCCACCATGACCAGCGCCAGCGAGGCGGTGACCAGCCCGGCCACGGCCGCGGTCGTCTGCGGGCGGGTGGAGGCGGCGGCCGGGTGGCCCGTGGCGGAGGCGCCCGGGTCCGTGCGGGGCGGGGTCTGGCCCGCGACATCGGCGGCCGTGGCCCGCGCGCCGCCGGACGGGCGGGCGGGCTTGGCGCGCAGGGAGCTGATGCCCCAGTACAGGGCGAGCGCCGCCAGCAGCAGGGCGATCTCCGGCAGGTTGAACAGGACGAAGAAGAAGCCCCACATGCCGGCGAGCAGCGCGTAGCGCGCGCGGCGCTGGGCCGGGTCGGTCGGGTCCCAGCGCAGGCCGCCGCCGGGTCCGCCCTGGCCGCCGGGGCCCTGCTGGCCGTTGCGGTTGCCCGGCCGCGTACCGAAACCGCCGCTCTGGCGTCCGGGCTGGCGGCTGCTCCACTGGCTGCCCCAGGCGGGCGGCTGCTGGTCCCCGTCGCGGCCCTGATCGTCGCCGTGGTGGCCCCGGCCCTGGTCCTGGCCGTGGTGGCGGGGCTGCCACGGCTGGTCGGGCGCGTCGGCGGGCGGCGGCGCGAACGGGTTGTCACGGTCGCCGTCGCGGTCCTCCGAGGCCCGGGTCCGGGCGCGCTCCCTGGCCCGGCCGCTCGTACCCCCGGCGTCCGGCGCCCCCGACCCGTCCGGCGAACCGGACGTACCCGACCCGTCGGACGAGCCGGACGTACCCGACGCGGACGCGTCCGACGGAGCCGGATCCGTCCCGGAGCCGGACGTGCCCGATGTCCCCGGAGCGCCGGCGGAATCGGAGGACGGCTTGCGCTCGCGCAGCAGCACCGCCCCGGGAGCGGCTGCGGGCTGGAGGCACCCCCCGGCGGTGGCCGTGGGAGGGAGGAGGAGGGCCGCGCGGCGGCGTCGGTCCGGCATCTGGAGTGTGTCTTCCCCTTGTCTCGTCCGTACGTCCGACGGGTGGGCCGGGCGGGCGGATACCACGAACAGCGTGCGTTCTCACGCCCGACGCTACCTCTCGCGTGCGCCCCCGTCCCGTGGGGGCCGCGCGGTGTGCCGGTATCGTTGCTGACGGTCGGCGCCTTCGTAGGGTTCCCCGGTTTCCGGCGACCCATGGTTTTGTACGACCGCACAACACCGCACACCGCCGTACAGCAGCACCGCGCGAGAAAGAGCCCCGCCGTGGCCTCCGCTTCCCCGTCCTACGCCGTTCCCGCCGCATCCCCGGCCCGTATCGTCGTGCTCGTCTCCGGTTCCGGTACGAACCTTCAGGCGCTGCTCGACGCCATCGCCGCCGAGGGCGTTTCGGCGTACGGGGCCAAGGTGGTGGCCGTCGGCGCCGACCGCGACGGCATCGCCGGCCTGGAGCGCGCCGAGCGGGCCGGCCTGCCCACCTTCGTGTGCCGGGTCAAGGACCACGCCGACCGGGCCGCCTGGGACCGCGCGCTCACCGAGGCCACCGCCGCCCACGAGCCCGACCTCATCGTCTCGGCGGGCTTCATGAAGATCCTGGGCGCCGCATTCCTCGCCCGCTACGGCGACCGGATCGTCAATACGCATCCGGCCCTGCTGCCGAGTTTTCCCGGGGCCCACGGCGTGCGCGACGCGCTCGCGTACGGCGCCAAGGTCACCGGGTGCACCGTCCACTTCGTCGACGACGGCGTCGACACCGGCCCGGTGATCGCCCAGGGGGCGGTCGAGATCCGGGACGAGGACGACGAATCCGCGCTGCACGAGCGCATCAAGGAAGTCGAGCGCAAGCTGCTCGTCGAGGTCGTGGGGCGTCTGGCCCGGCACGGCTACCGCATTGAGGGACGAAAGGTACTGATCCCGTGACCGCCGAAGCAAGGAAGCGGCCCGTTCGCCGGGCGCTGGTCAGCGTCTACGACAAGACGGGCCTGGAAGAACTGGCCCAGGGCCTGCACGCGGCGGGCGTCCGGCTCGTCTCGACGGGCTCGACGGCCGCGAAGATCGCGGCGGCCGGCGTTCCGGTGACCAAGGTCGAGGAGCTGACCGGCTTCCCCGAGTGCCTGGACGGCCGGGTCAAGACGCTGCACCCGAAGGTGCACGCGGGCATCCTCGCCGACCTGCGGCTGGAGGACCACCGGCGGCAGCTCGACGAGCTGGGCGTCGAGCCGTTCGACCTGGTCGTCGTCAACCTCTACCCGTTCACGCGGACCGTGGCCTCCGGCGCGGAGCCGGACGAGTGCGTCGAGCAGATCGACATCGGCGGCCCCTCGATGGTGCGCGCCGCCGCCAAGAACCACCCCTCCGTCGCCGTGGTCGTCAACCCGGACCGCTACACGGACGTGCTGAAGGCGGTCGCGGACGGCGGCTTCGACCTCCAGGAGCGCAGGCGGCTGGCCGCCGAAGCGTTCCGGCACACCGCCGAGTACGACGTGGCGGTCGCCTCCTGGTTCGCGGGTGACTACGCGGGCGACGGCGGCGAGTTCCCCGGCTTCCTCGGCGTCACGTACGAGCGCAAGAACGTCCTGCGGTACGGCGAGAACCCGCACCAGGCGGCCGCGCTCTACACCGGCGGCTGCGGCGGCCTGGCCGAGGCCGAGCAGCTGCACGGCAAGGAGATGTCGTACAACAACTACACGGACACCGACGCCGCGCGCCGGGCCGCGTACGACCACGCCGAGCCCTGTGTCGCCATCATCAAGCACGCCAACCCGTGCGGCATCGCGATCGGGGAGGACGTCGCCGAGGCGCACCGCAAGGCGCACGCCTGCGACCCGCTGTCCGCCTTCGGCGGCGTCATCGCCGTCAACCGCCCGGTGTCCGTGGCGATGGCCGAGCAGGTCGCGGAGATCTTCACCGAGGTCATCGTGGCCCCGGACTACGAAGAGGGCGCCGTCGAGGTGCTGTCCCGCAAGAAGAACATCCGCGTGCTGCGCTGCCCCGAGGGCCCGCAGCCGCCGGCCGAGTTCAAGCCGATCGACGGCGGCGGCCTGGCCCAGGTCAAGGACGTGCTCCAGGCCGAGGGCGACGACCCGGCCAACTGGACGCTGGCGGCGGGCGAGCCGCTGAGCGACGCCGAACTGGCGGAACTGGCCTTCGCCTGGCGCGCGTCGCGCGCCGTGAAGTCCAACGCGATCCTGCTCGCCAAGGGCGGCGCCACGGTCGGCGTCGGCATGGGCCAGGTCAACCGCGTCGACTCGGCGAAGCTGGCCGTGCAGCGGGCGGGCGAGGAGCGGGCCCGCGGCTCCTACGCCGCCTCCGACGCGTTCTTCCCGTTCCCGGACGGCCTGGAGGTACTGCTGGAAGCCGGCGTCAAGGCCGTCGCACAGCCCGGCGGTTCGGTCCGCGACGAGCAGGTCATCGAGGCGGCGAAGGCCGCGGGCGTGACGATGTATCTGACGGGGACGCGGCACTTCTTCCACTGAACCGTACGCCCGTGAACGCGCCGAGAGCCGCACCCGATCCGGGGTGCGGCTCTCGGCGCGTGCGGGGAGCGGCTCAGTAACGCGGGCGCGTGAACCAGGCCGTGCCGTCCGTCTTGGAGACCATCACGATGCTGATGACGCACATGACGTCATAGACCAGGCCGAACGGCATGAACACGAAGCTGAACAGGATGCCGACCACGCACACGACGATCGCCGTGACGCGGGCGCCGTTGCCGCCCTTGGAGAACTGCGAGGCGGCCACGATCGCCCCGGCGCCCCAGAGCACCATGCCGATGATCATCGCGATCAGCACGCCCTTGCCGACCTGAAGGCTCTCGAAGCTGCTGGAGGAGACGTACTCGGACTTGCTGGCCTTGTTGATCGTGCTCAGCAGGAACACGACCAGGCCCAGACCGATGACCGTCAGCCCCGCCATCACGTAGAGCATCACCCGGGCGGCCTTCACACCGCCCGGCATCACGGTGGGCACCGGTATGCCCGGCATCCCGGCGGGGCCGCCGGGGAACGGCGCGTACGGCTGCTGCACCGGCTGCTGCTGCGGGTAGCCGTACTGGGGCTGGGGAGGGCCCTGGGGCTGGCCCTGCGGCGGGCCGTAGGGGTTCTGGTTCGGGTAGCTCACGAGCGGTGTCCTTCGAGCGGTGTGACCTGGTGTCAGCCGGTGCTGCACGGTTCCGGCGGTCCCGGGTGATGTAAGAGATCGGTAAGAGCCTACGGGGCGGCGAAGGCCCCCTCGCGCGATTTTGCGTGAGGGGGCCTCGGGACGTGCGTACCGCTTACTGGCTGCGGACGACCACCGAACCGACGATCTTGTCGGCGAAGGTCTGCGACTTCTCGTCCCACAGCGGCCACCAGTAGCCGAGGCCGCACAGCGGGCCGTCCACCGCGTGGCAGAGCTTGCGCACGAAGGCCATGCCGAAGCCGAGCGGCTGCCCGGTCGCCTCACGGACGACGCGGATCTTCAGGGCCTTCTTGCCCGGGGTCTGGCCGGTGGAGCCTTCCTTGGCGATCAGGAACAGCATGCCGGCGATCCCGGTCAGCACGGCCAGCGCGATCAGGATGATCGCGAAGACGGGCATCCCGGTGTCCATGTTGTTGTAGGCGTCCGTGACACACCGGTAGTCACCGGGCGCGCAGTAGGACGTGTCCGGCACCGAGGGGCCGGAGCTGGCGGCCACGATGATGGCGATGATGTACAGGATGGTCGGGACCACGCCCATGATCAGCCCGTCGAGCAGGTAGGCACCCACCCGCGCCCCCCAGCTCGCATACCCCTGCGGCATGCCCATACCCGGCATTCCGCCCTGGCCGTAGGCCGCCTGCTGCGGGTAGCCGTATGCCTGCTGCTGGGGCACCTGCGGGGGCTGGCCGTAGGGGGCCTGCTGCGGCGGGGCCTGCTGGGGGTAGCCGTAGCCCGGCTGGGGCTGTGCCTGCTGCGGGTAGCCGTACCCCGGCTGGCCCTGCGGGGGCGCCGGCGGCTGCTGGCCGTACGGGGCCTGCGGGGGCTGGCCGTACGGTCCGGGCTGCCCCTGCGGCTGGCCGTAGGGATTGTTCGGGTCGCCAAAGCTCATTGGCTGGTTTCCTCCGTTGTTGTTCAGTGGGGGACGGCAGGGCGTGCTCGGAGGAAACCCTGGGATCAGTGGTCCGCCCCCCGATGATGCCTGCGGCACTGAGTCGCAATCCTTCTAGTTGCGCAATATCGTTGTCCAGTCAAGAGGCTCATGTGTTGTGCAAGTGCAATGATCGATTCCGTAATTGCATTTCGGTCATCTCCGGTCACAGCTCTTGTCGGCGGCCATAGCGAGCCCCCATCGGAACGGCCCTGATTGGAACGGAAGTGGCCTCATCCGGGAGGATGGGGGTATGAGCGCCCAGATTCTCGATGGCAAGGCCACCGCCGCCGCGATCAAGTCCGAACTCACCGCCCGCGTGGAGGCACTGAAGGCCCGGGGCGTCACCCCCGGTCTCGGCACGCTCCTGGTCGGCGACGACCCGGGAAGCCGCTGGTACGTCAACGGCAAGCACCGCGACTGCGCCCAGGTCGGCATCGCGTCCATCCAGAGGGAGCTGCCGGACACCGCGACGCAGGAGGAGATCGAGGCCGTCGTACGGGAGCTGAACGACAACCCGGACTGCACCGGCTACATCGTCCAACTCCCGCTCCCGAAGGGCATCGACACCAACCGCGTCCTGGAGCTGATGGACCCGGCCAAGGACGCCGACGGCCTCCACCCGATGAGCCTGGGCCGGCTGGTGCTGGGCGTCGAGGGGCCGCTGCCGTGCACCCCGTACGGCATCATCCAGCTGCTGCGTCACCACGGCGTGGAGATCAACGGCGCGCATGTGGTCGTGGTCGGCCGCGGCATCACCGTCGGGCGCTCGATCCCGCTGCTGCTGACCCGCAAGTCGGAGAACGCCACCGTCACGCAGTGCCACACCGGCACCCGCGACCTGTCCGCGCAGCTGAAGCAGGCGGACATCATCGTGGCCGCCGCGGGTGTGCCGCACATCATCAAGCCGGAGGACGTCAAGCCGGGCGCCGCGGTGCTGGACGTCGGCGTCAGCCGGGACGAGAACGGCAAGATCGTCGGCGATGTGCACCCCGGTGTCGCCGAGGTGGCCGGCTGGCTCTCCCCGAACCCGGGCGGCGTCGGCCCGATGACCCGCGCCCAGCTGCTGGTCAACGTCGTCGAGGCCGCCGAGCGCGCCGCGGGCTGACCCTGCGCCTCCCGCAGTACCGGAACGTACGCAGCACCGGAACGGACACGGAAAGGGACCGCCACCCATGAGTGCCGAAGCGCACGCGGAAGGCGCCTCCGAGCCGCAGCGGCCCTCCCGCCGCTTCCCGCGGATCACCACCGACACCGCGCGGCCGGAGGGCGGCGCCAGGACCGCCCCCGGCAGCGCCTCGCCGCCCGCCCGGCAGTGGCCGCTGCTGGCCGTCATGGGCGGGGTGGCCCTCGGGCTGTTCATCGTCGCGCTGGGCGGCTTCCGTATCGGGACGCTCCTGATCGGGCTGTCCCTGCTGGGCGGGGCGGTGCTGCGCCGGGTGCTGCCGAAGGTGGGCATGCTGGCCGTACGGTCCCGGTTCACCGACATGGCGACGTACGGCGGGCTGGGCGTGGCCATCGTCCTGCTGGCGCTGATGGCGCAGCCCAAGCCGTGGCTGAAGATCCCGTTCCTGGACGATCTGGTGCACTTCACGGTGTGGTGAGGCGGGCCGTACGTACGCCCGCACGGGGGAGGGCCGCGCGCTCCGGCCTTCCCCCGTCGCACGCTCTCTCCGTACGGGCGCACCGCCCCGTACGACCCCTCCCCGCGCCATTCGCGTGACGCACACCCGCGCGGCCCCGCAGGGACGGCCGCCGCGCCCCCGCGCCGAGTAACTTGACGAACGAGGCACATCGACGTGTCCGGGACACCGCCGGTCGCCGCCCCAGTCGTCGCGCGAGAGGGACGCCCCACCGCATGGCCAAGATCAAGGTTGCCCAGCCCGTCGTCGAGGTCGACGGCGACGAGATGGCCCGCATCATGTGGTCCGCCATCAAGAACAAGCTGATCCTGCCCTACCTCGACATCGAGCTGGACTACTTCGACCTGGGCATCGAGAACCGCGACGCCACCGGCGACCAGATCACCGCCGACGCCGCCCACGCGATCAGGAAGCACGGGGCCGGCGTCAAGTGCGCCACCATCACCCCGGACGAGGCACGGGTCGAGGAGTTCGGCCTCAAGGCGATGTACCGCTCGCCGAACGGCACCATCCGCAACATCCTCGGCGGCGTCATCTTCCGCGAGCCGATCATCATGGCGAACGTGCCCCGCCCCGTACCGGGCTGGACCAGGCCCATCGTGGTCGGCCGGCACGCCTTCGGCGACCAGTACCGCGCCACCGACCTGAAGGTCCCGGGCCCCGGCACCCTCACCCTGACCTACACGCCCCGGGACGGCGGCGAGCCGGTCGAGCTGGAGGTCCACGACTTCCCCGGCCCCGGCGTCGCGCTCGCCATGTACAACCACGACGCGTCCGTACGCGACTTCGCGCGCGCCGCGTTCCGCTACGGCCTGGACCGCTCGTACCCGGTGTACCTGTCCACCAAGAACACGATCCTCAAGAAGTACGACGGCCGGTTCAAGGAGCTCTTCCAGGAGGTCTTCGACGCCGAGTTCAAGGCCGCCTTCGACGAGCGCGGCCTGACGTACGAGCACCGGCTGATCGACGACATGGTGGCCGCCGCGCTCAAATGGGACGGCGGCTACGTCTGGGCCTGCAAGAACTACGACGGGGACGTGCAGTCCGACGTGGTGGCGCAGGGCTTCGGCTCGCTCGGCCTGATGACCTCGGTCCTGATGACGGCCGACGGCCGCACCGTGGAGGCCGAGGCCGCGCACGGCACGGTGACCCGGCACTACCGCCGCCACCAGCAGGGCGTCCCCACCTCGACCAACCCCATCGCCTCGGTCTTCGCCTGGACCCGCGGTCTGGCCCACCGCGGAGAGCTGGACGGCACCCCCGAGGTCACCCGGTTCGCCCGGATGCTGGAGCGGGTCTGCGTCGAGACCGTCGAGGGCGGCCAGATGACCAAGGACCTGGCCCTGCTGATCTCCAAAAATCAGCCGTACCTGACGACGGAGCAGTTCCTGGACGCGCTGGACGTGGGGGTGCAGAAGAAAATGGCGGACGCGTGAGGAGGCGCGGTCGCGACAGGGGCTCTACGTTCCCCGGACGCGCCGGTGGGCGGCCCGTCCGCTCCCCCGAAAGCGGGCGGGCCACCTGGTGCCCGGCCGGCCCGGCGGTCCGGGCCGGCCGTCACCTCAGCAGCCGGAGTGCTTCAGCGCGTGCCACGTCTTCTTGCCCACGATGCCGTCCACCGGCATGTGGCAGGTGCGGTGGATACGGCGCTGGAACTCACGCACCGCCTTGCGGGTGTCCGTGCCGAACTTCCCGTCGACCCCGTGCCGGCCGATGTTGACGTTCCAGTGCTTGAGCAGGCACTGGGCCTCCTTGACGGCCTTGCCGCGGGAGCCGAGCGAGAGCGTCGGCTCGCTGTTGGTGTAGTTGCAGCCGTACGGGCCCGCCAACCGGGCGTCGGTGGCGGCCGTGACGGCGGCGGGCTTCGCGGCCGGGGCGGCGGACGCGGTGGCGCCCGCCGCGGGAACGAGGGCGAGGCCGGTGCCGAGGGCCGTCGTCGCGGCGGCGAGGGCGATGCGCTTGCGCAGGTTCATGAGGTGTTCCTCCCCTTGGGCGGTGGAGGCGGCGCGGGGTGGACCGCGCCGCCCGGTGTGCACCACCGACGATGCGGCCCCCGCCGCCGCACCGGCCAGAAGAACCTCTGGAGTTGGTCCACGGCGGGACGCCCCATGCGCTGACCTGCGGGGACGTCGGTGCGGCGGACGGCGCGGCGGGACACGGCGCATGTCTGGACCTGGTGCGGAAACGGTAAGAACGGGAACCGGCGGTGGCCTGTCCGCCATCATCGGCGACTCAGGGGGCGCACAGCGCCTCGGGGGAAGACCGAACGCGTGTGGGGTGGAACATGTCGCGTTGGCGGGAACTGCCCGCGTCGTTGGACCAGCGGGCCGTCCAACTGGTCGTGCAAATGCGCCGCCTGAAAGATCACAGCGGCCTCAGCCTGGCCGCCCTGGCCGCGAAGACCGCGTACAGCAAGTCGTCCTGGGAGCGCTACCTCAACGGCAAGAAGCTCCCGCCGAAAGGCGCGCTCGAAGCCCTGGCCCACGTCTGCGGCACCGACCCGACGCGGCTGCTGGCGCTTCGGGAGGTGGCGGCGGAGGCGGGCGCTGTTGTGCGGGGCGAGGACGCGGGGCCTGGTGGCGTACGGGGTGAGGGCGCGCGGCCCGATGGCGTACGGATTGAGGGCGCGCGACACGATGGCGTACGGGCTGAGGACGCGCGGTCCGCCGACGTACGACGCGTACGGACCCCACGTCCCCGTACGGCCGTGCTCGCCACCGCCGCCGCCCTGATCGCCGCCCTGGCCGTGGGCCTGCTCATCGCCCGGCCGTGGCAGGACGACGCGCCCGTCACCCGGCCGTCCGCGTCGCCGGGGGCGTTCGTCCACGAGCCGGGCACGGTGTTCGACTGCCGTGTGCACCGCGCGCACGGCGTACTCACCGCGGACCGCAGCGACACCACCCAGGCGATCCTGGCCAACGGCACCTCCGGGTGGAGCGTCGTGGAGGCGCAGTGCCTGCTGCGGCACCGGGGGTACGACCCGGGAGGCGTCGACGGCATCGTCGGCGAGAACACCATCCGCGCCGTGAAGCGCTTCCAGACCAAGTCCGGCCTGCCGGCCGACGGCATCGTGGGCCCCGACACCTGGGAAGCGCTGCGCCGATGAGCGGCACGGGGGCGTCCGGCCCGGTCGAGGGGGCACGACTGGCCGCGGCGTTGCGGGAGTTGCGCGGCCGGACGGGGCTGTCGCTGGCGGCCCTGGCCACCCGGACCGCGTACAGCAAGTCCTCGTGGGAGCGCTACCTCAACGGCAAGTCGCTGCCGCCGAGGGAGGCGGTCGAGGCGCTGTGCCGTCTGGCAGGGGAGCGCGGCGGCCGGGTGGCGGCGCTGTGGGAGCTGGCCGACGCGGCGTGGAGCGGGCGGGGGCGTTCGGCGGAGCGCGCGTCGGAAGAAGACGTACGCGAGGGCGCGGCCCCTCCGCCGTATGAGGGTGGCGACGCGGCGCAACGTCCCGAAGATGTCCCGCGATCGGCGCCGCCGTTCGGTGTGCGCCGTGCGACGCTTGTGGTGGGTGTGGCGTTGGCGCTGGTTGCGGCCGCCGTATTGGTTGTCGTACTGGAGTGGCGTACCGGTACCGGCGGGGCCGGACGGCAGGCGAACACCGCCGTCTCCTCCGCGCCCTCCGCGCGCACCGGCTGTCACGGGGCGGCGTGCGACGGGCAGGACCCGCTGTTCATGCTGTGCGGCGGGGAGGGCCTGGTGACCACGGTACTCAGGCGCACCACCACGGGCGGGCGCCACCTCCAGGTCCGGTACAGCAAGGCGTGCGGCGCTGCGTGGGGCCGCCTCCGCGGCGGCCGGATCGGCGACCGTCTCGAACTCCGCACGCCCGGCGGCGGTTCGCAGAGCACGCGGGTCACCGACCGGTTCGACGCCGACGGATACGTCTTCACCCCGATGGCCGCCGCGTCCGGCCCGGAGAAGCTGCGGGTGTGCCTGCGCCCGGCCGGCGGCGGCCCGGCCGAGTGCTTCCGTACGAGTTGAGTACGGGATTCGGGCCGGTCCGGCCACGGCGGGCAGAAGTGTACGGGGGTGTACGGCTACGTGTCCCATGCCCGAATGCTCCCGTGCGCCCCGGAGATGGGAACTGGCATCCTGACTCTGAGCATCCCTTTGGGTAACCACTGGGGCGGGCTGCGGGGGCCGCGCCCCGGCGGAGGACATGACGGCAAGAGCACCGGACGCACAGCACTGACAGGCGCAAGCAGGCGCATATGGGGGGTTAGGGGGAGGCAATGCCTCGCTGGAGGGCGCTACCGGAAGAACTCGATCCGCAGGTGAAGGAGTTCGCGAGCCAGTTGCGGCGGCTCGTGGAGCGCAGCGGGCTGAGTCTCGCCGCCGTCGCGGACCGCACCGGCTACAGCAAGACCTCGTGGGAGCGCTACCTCAACGGGCGGCTGCTGCCGCCGCAGCGCGCCGTGGTGGCGCTCGCCGAGGCGACCGGCGCACACGCCGGCCACCTCACCACGATGTGGGAGCTGGCCGAACGCGCCTGGAGCCGTTCGGAGATGCGGCACGACGTCACCATGGAGGCGATCCGGGTGGCGCAGGCGCGGGCGGCGCTGGGGGAGTTCGGCCCGGCGCCGGGCAAGGCGAAGTCCAGGCTCAAGGACAAGGTCAGGGAGAAGGCCAAGGGGAAGGAGCCGGGGGAGGCCGACGCGAGCGCGCCGGGCCGGGACAAGGCGCAGGACCGGGGGCGAGGAGAGGATCAGCCCGCGTCGGCCTCCGCCGCGCCGCCGCGGCGTGACGACCACCTGCCGTCCAGCGCGGACTTCCCCGGCATGGCCGGGCCGTCCGCGGCGCCCGCCTCCGGGACGGCGGACGACGCCGACCGGCCGGGCAAGGTGACCTGGCCCCGGGTGACCGCCTACGTGGACGCCGAGCCCGCCGCCCCGCCGTCCCGGTACGAGGCACCTACGTACGGCGGTCCGCCGCGAGAGGCGTCCCGGCCCGATGAGGCACGTGCTGACGGGTCTCGTCCGGATACGTCCCACCCTGACCCGTACCGTCCCGGTACCGTCGGTTCTCCGGCCGGGCCCGCCACCGGGCACCTCTCCGGTCAGCCCGCCCCCGCCGGGCCCCCGGACGGCGCCGACCGGCAGCTCCGCCGCCGTCGCGCCACGATGTTCCTGGCCGGTGTCGTCGGCGCGCTGCTCGTGATCGCCGCCGCCGTGCTGCTGCTGGACATCGGCGGCAAGGAGCAGAAGAAGGCGGCGCCCACGCCGTCCGCGAGCCCGAGCAAGAAGGCCACGCTGCCCGCCGGGGTGAAGTGCGCCGGGGCCGACTGCGCGGGCAAGGACCCCGAGACGATGGGGTGCGGCGGCCAGAACGCCGACAGCCCGTCCCGGGGGTTCGCGGGCGGCTCGCTGATAGAGGTGCGGTACAGCAAGGTGTGCGGCACCGCCTGGGCGCGTATCACCGGAGCCGCCCCGGGCGACGAGGCGGCGATCAGCTCGTCGGGCCGTACGGAGAAGGCCAGGGCCGGGCAGGACGGCGACGCGTACACCGCGATGGTGCCGGTGTCCGGCGACCCGAAGAAGGTCACCGCATGCGGGACGACGGCGGCGGGCCTGAAGGGCTGCACGAAGCCGGTTCCGGCGGGGTCGGGGGCTGGTTCGGGCACAGGCTCGGGCACAGGTTCGGGGACGCAATCGGGGACACGTACGGGTACGGGCGAGTCCACCGGACGATGACCCGGCCCCGTCGGCTGGTGGCCCCACCCACCGGCCGGCGCGCGCCTCGCTCCCCGGCCGACGCCCCCGTACCCCTACGCCCCCACCCCCCGACATTCCACCCCAAACCCCCACCCAGGCGCCCTCTCAAGAACCCTCCCCCGCAGGGGATTGCCCGGGCGAATCCCGGGCAGGGGCATGAACAACCCCCCACGGGTGCGGCACCATTCGGCGGCCGTCCGCGCTCCCCCTCCTTGAGCGGGCGGCCGCCCGTCACGCGCCCGCGGGGGTCCGCCGGGGTCCACCGGCGGTCCGGTGAGGCGTTCCACACCGGCCCGGCGGCGTCGCGGTGCGGCGGTCCGATAGCCTGACGGCCGGGTCTCTCGATACCAAGAGATCTCGGTAAATGGGCAGGGTTTCCCGCCGCCACCAAGCGGTACGGGGGCTGTGCCCCCGGAATTCAGCGCGCAGGAGATCGCCATGACCCGCACTCCCGTCAATGTCACCGTCACCGGCGCGGCCGGCCAGATCGGTTACGCACTCCTCTTCCGCATCGCTTCCGGCCAGCTGCTCGGCGCGGACGTACCGGTCAAGCTGCGCCTGCTGGAGATCCCGCAGGGCCTGAAGGCCGCCGAGGGCACCGCCATGGAGCTCGACGACTGCGCCTTCCCGCTGCTGCGCGGCATCGACATCTCCGACGACCCGAACGTGGCCTTCGAGGGCGCGAACGTGGCCCTGCTGGTCGGCGCCCGCCCCCGTACGAAGGGCATGGAGCGCGGCGACCTGCTGGAGGCCAACGGCGGCATCTTCAAGCCGCAGGGCAAGGCCATCAACGACCACGCGGCGGACGACATCAAGGTCCTGGTCGTCGGCAACCCGGCCAACACCAACGCCCTGATCGCCCAGGCCGCCGCCCCGGACGTGCCGGCCGAGCGCTTCACCGCGATGACCCGCCTGGACCACAACCGCGCCCTGTCGCAGCTCGCGCAGAAGACCGGCGCGCAGGTCTCGGACATCAAGAAGCTGACGATCTGGGGCAACCACTCCGCGACCCAGTACCCGGACATCTTCCACGCCGAGGTCGCCGGCAAGAACGCCGCCGAGGTCGTGAACGACCAGGCGTGGCTGGCCGACACCTTCATCCCGACCGTCGCCAAGCGCGGCGCCGCGATCATCGAGGCCCGGGGCGCCTCCTCGGCCGCCTCCGCCGCCAACGCCGCCATCGACCACGTCCACACCTGGGTCAACGGCACCGCGGCCGGCGACTGGACCTCCATGGGCATCCCCTCGGACGGCTCCTACGGCGTCCCGGAGGGCCTGATCTCCTCCTTCCCGGTCACCGCCAAGGACGGCAAGTACGAGATCGTCCAGGGCCTGGAGATCAACGACTTCTCGCGCGAGCGCATCGACGCGTCCGTCAAGGAGCTGGCGGAGGAGCGCGAGGCCGTCCGCGCCCTCGGCCTCATCTGACACACCTGACACATCCCTGATACGCCTGACACACCCCTGACGCATCCGATGCAGGGGGAGCCCGGCACCGGGAGCCTCGACCGGAGCCCGTACGGAACCTCGCGTTCCCGTACGGGCTCCGTCGCTGTGTCACACCTTTGTGTGATCTTCCGGGCGCGCGCCTGACACGGCGCTTGAGGCTCCTCTATGCTGCGGCGTTCACGACTCGCAACCCGCCTGCCACAGCGGTCGTTTCGCGCCGTCCGGCGCCTTGGGGGAATCAGGTGACTCGTACGCACGTGCCGCAACAGCCCGGCCCTGGGAACGTCCCGCGGTCCGGCCCGGAGGGCGGCCCCGGCGCGGTGGCGCCCCGGCATCCCAGCGCCAGCGAAGCCACCCGGCTGCTGTGCGCCGGCACGTACCTCGACCCCGCGTACCGCGACGCGGTGATCGACGAGCTGTACGTCCACGAAGAGCGTTTGGCGGCCCCCTCGCTCGGCTTCGACGCGGCCCGTGTGCTGGCCCACGCGCTGCGCGCCCGCCGTATCGAACTGGCGTGGGCGGGCGCCGTCCTGCTCCTGTGGATCGTGTCCGTCCCGCTCTCCTCCGGGCTGACCCTGCTCTATCTGCTGCCGGTCGTGCTGCTCTCACTGGCCCCCTACGCGCGGGGCCGTGCCGCGCGTCCGCCCTGGTACCGGCGGTTCGCGGGCTGGCTGCTGCGCTGGTACGGGCGTCTGAGCGTGGTGCTCGTCGGCGTGCTGCTGCTGGTGACGGCGTTCGGCGGCGACGACTCCGGCGGGTACGGGGGATCGCCGTACGCCTTCTCGGGCAGCTCGTCCGGACTGTCCGACACCGTCGCACCGGCCTTCCTGCCGGCCTTCCTGTCGGAGGGGCTGTTCGGGCAGAGCACGAGCGCGGCGCAGCCGATCCACGCCTGGGGCGCCCTCGCGCTGCCCTTCGTACTGGCCTGGGCCGTCGGCGCGCAGCACGGCCAGATCGCCAGGGTGCTGACCACCGAGCTGTCCCGGGCCCGCTTCCCGGACGCCGCCGCCGACCCCGCGGAGCGGGCCGAGGGCGGGCGCTTCCAGCGGCTGCGCCACCGCATCCGTACCGAACAGCACGGCCCGCTGGTCATGTACCGCGCGGCCGACCCGTTCTGCGGCGCGGGCACCCCGTACGAGACCTGGTCGCTGTCGGTGGAACTGCGGCCGCGCAAGGACGCGGCGCAGCTCACCAAGGGCGCGGCACCGGACCTGACCAAGAACACGACACCGGACGTCGCCGAGGCCCCCGCCACCGGGGCGGATGCCGCCGACGGCGGCCCCACCCCCCTCGACAACGACGCCGTCCTCCAGCGGATCATCCCCCTGGTCGCGGCGCTCCGCGTGCCCTCGGCGCACGGCTCGCCGCAGGCCGCCGCCGCGGTGCGGGACCGGCTGCGCGAGCTGGAGGTCGACGAGTGCGTCTTCCTGCCGGTGGCCGGGCTGCCGTCCCGGGACGCCGCCCCGTACGGCCCCGAGGGCTTCGCCGCGCACCGGGCCCGCGCCGTCGAGGAGGGCGGCGAGACCCGGCGGCACTTCCTGCGCATCCGGGTCGGCGGCTGGGGCGAGGGCATCGTCACCACGGTCTTCGTACGGGTCCACACGCAGGGCGGCATGCTCATGCTGGAGGTCGCGCCGCACGTCCTGTGGCCGGTCCGCGCCCTGTACCAGGAAGCCGACCGGATCGCGCACCGCTACCGCCACAACAACCCCTTCGGGAAGGCGGTGTGGGCGCTCGCCCAGACCCCGCGCTCCGCCGGGCGCGCCGTCGCGTCCCTCTGGCGCGGCGCCGTCTCCGCGTGGAGCGTGCTCACCGGCGGGCACGGCGGCGCGCTGCCCGACGGGCCCGCCGCCTCCGTCCGCGAACTGGGCTCCGACTCCGACGCCTCGCTCTTCCAGGAGATGGACGTCACCCGCTACTTGAAGAGCATCCAGGACCGGGTGGCCGGCGGCGTACGGACGGCGCTGTACGAAGCGGGCTGGCAGACCGACGAATTCGAGCAGCGGATCGTCAACGTCACCAACGGTGGTGTCTTCATCGAGTCCGCGCAGGGCGCCATCGGCATCGGCGACCACAACACGATCACCAGCGGCGGGCTGGGCGGCGTCGGCGGAGTGCCCGGCCCGGGCGGGGCCGCGGGCGCCGGCCCGCAGGCGGGCAAGGCCGACCGCCCGGCCAAGCCCGCCGGTACCGGCCGGTGAACGGCGCCCGGCGTACACCTCGTATCCACGGCAGGTACGGGCTCGGCCCGCGCGCGGCCGGGCACAATCGTGAACACGGCCGGCACGCGCACGGCACCACAGCGGACCAACGGGGAGGCGGACATGGCAGCGGCTGACGAACGCGACCGCGGCATCCACATCGGCAAGGTGCACGGCGCCTTCGCCATCGGCGACCACAACACGGTCACCCACCACGAGCACGCGCCCGGCGCCCCCGCCATCGACGCCGCGCACGAGGAACTGCTCGCCGCGGTACGGCAGTTGCGCGAAGACCTGGCCAGGGTCATCGACACGCCGCAGGTCACGCTGCTGAGCGCCGAACTGACCGACGCGCAGGAAGAGATCGAGACCACCGGCCGGACCGCGCCGGGCCGCCTCGACCGGCTGCGCACGGCGCTGGCGGACGCGGGCGCGGTGACCGGAATGCTGGCGTCCGGCGCGGCCGTCGGACAGGCCGTGGCCGCGCTGCTGGGAGGGTGAGCATGAGCGTACGAGGGGGCGGCGCGCGCGGGGCGCGCTGGAACGACGAGGAACAGCGCTGGGAGACCGGCAGCCCGGACCCGGCGCCGTACACCAGCCCGCCACCGACGAAGCCCGGTTTCGTCCCCGGCCCGGGAAGCGCACCGCCGCCCGGCGCGGACTTCTTCACCGAAGAAACCGCCGACGCCATGAACCCACCGGCCTACCCTCCGCCCTACCCCTCATCCCAGGCCCCGGCGGGGCCCCTTGGTACCCACCCGTCCGCCGCCCGCATGCGCGCCTGGTCGACACCCGTCGTCGTCGGCGCGGCGGTCGCCGTGGTCGCCGCGGGCTTCGGCGGCGGCTGGCTGCTGTGGGGCGGCGACGACACCACGGTCCGCCCCGAATCCCGTACGTCGGCCTCGCCGACCGCCCCGCCCCAGGACCGCAACGGAGCAACCGCCCCATCCGGCGGACCGAGCGGCACCACCGCCTCCGGCTCCCCCTCGGGCGCGCTCCCGTCCGGCTACCGGCTGGCGCGGGACAGCGCGGGGTTCTCCCTCGCCGTACCGGAAGGCTGGCAGCGCACCCAGCGCACGGACGGCGTCTTCTACACCGCCCCCGACGAGCGCTACCTCCTCCAGATCTTCGAGATCACCGAACCCGACATCACCCCGCGCGAAGCCCTCCAGGCCACCTCCCGCGACCTCGCCGGCAAACCCGGCTACGTGCAGATGAGCCTGGGCCCGGTCACCGACATCGGCCTCAGCACCGGCGCCACCGAACTCGTCTACGCCTACGACAGCGAAAAACTCGGCGTCCGCGCCCGCGTCACCGACCGCGCCTTCACGGTCCCCGACGGCCGCCAGTTCGCCGTCCTGGTCCTGGGCCCGGACGCCGACTGGCCGGCGCAGGCCCGCATTCAGCAGACGGCGTTGCGGCACTTCAGCCCCAACGGTTCCTGAGGTCGGGGCACCTGCGTCCGGAAGCGGAGGAAGCCGCGTCGGCCGGGCCGGCTGTCACCGGGCCGTTCTTGGGGGCACGACCAGTGGGTCTTCGGTGAGGCGGAGCGGCTCGGCGAGTGCGGTCTCGTAGGCGGGCCGGTCGAAGACGTACGGGCCCATGGGAAGCTCACCCCACTCCTTGCGGAAGGGCTGCCGGAACGAGGACCAGGCGACGGTTTCCGGGGTGACGGTGATGACCGTCCGAAGGGGCCAGCAGGACCATGCGCCGCAGGAGCATCTCAGCACCGGCGTGGAGCCGGTGGTGGAGTCGGCGAACTCCGGGGTGGGGGCGCCGAGGAAGTGGCGCCCGGCGTCCGCGATCCCCCGGTCCGGCAGGCCGTCGTGCTGGAGAAGCAGGAAACGTTCCTCTTCGGCCGGGCTCGGCTCCACGTGTTCCTGGCGCCAGAGGTCGCGTGTGGCATCGGCGGCATGTACCCGTAAGTCCGTGCCATCGATCCGGATGCCCCACAGAAGGTCCGGCTGCTGCTCACTCACGGGGTAGGTGAAGAATTCGATGCGCTGCATGGTCCTCATTCTGAAGAGGCGGCGGTTGCCGGTGCGACTGCCCCCGGAGCACCGCAACTTCAGGGCGAGCCGTGGTTGTGCTCCTACTCATCAATGTAGTACTTCTTATACATGAGCGAGCAGGTGCACAACAGGCTGGCGATGGTGCGTGCCGAGCGCAAGGTGTCCCGGCAGGCGCTGGCCGACGCGGTCGGCGCCCACTACCAGACCATCGGTTACATCGAGCGCGGGCAGTACAACCCGAGCCTCGATCTGGCCCTGCGCATGGCCGAGTTCTTCGAGCTGCCGGTGGAGGCGCTGTTCTCCCTCCGGCCGTTCCGCCCGCTCACGGACGAGGTTTACGGGAGGAAGCAGTGACGACCACCGGTACCAACCCCACGGCCCGCCGGCCGCGTACGCGGTACGACGAGCGTATGTATGCCCTCATGAACAGCCGCGAGGCCCCTGCGTTGTACGCGACGTCGGGGCGGCGGCGCGCGGCCGTCGTCGTGCATGTGCTGCTGACCGTGGCAAGCCTGGCCGCACTGTTCACTGCGTTCGCGACCGCCACGGTCTGGCTCAGCCTCCTTCCGCTGGTGCTGTTGCTCCCGTGGTGCATAGTCACCGGCGTCATCAACTCAGCCATTCGCGGCCTTCTCGACCTGCGGACCCATGTCCTCGACGAGCGCCAACTGGCCGAGCGCGACCGGGTGCGCGCCCTGGCCCACCGCCTGACCACGTACGTACTGCTGTGTGCCGTGGCGGGCGGCATCGTGATCGGCAAGCTCGGCGGGCTGACGGTCGGCGGGGTGGTCCTCCCCGTGCTGATCTCGGCATTTGTCGTGCACTGGCTCATGCCCCTGTGGGTGGCCGGAATGACCGCTCAGGACGAACCGGCCGACGAGACGGACGAGTAGCCCAGCACTCCGCGGATCAGGCAGGCCAGCGCGGCCGTGGTGGCGAGGGTGCGGACGAGGTTCCAGCGGACCCACTTGTCCTCGAAGTGGGCGCGCAGCGCGGGGAGTTGTGTGTGCGCTGCGTCGAGGGTGTTGTTCAGAGGCACGTTGACGGTGAACGTGATGGCGAGCATCGCCACGTAAAGGACGAGGGCGGCCGTCAGCCAGGGGAGGGCGGCGCGGGTGCCGGTGCGCAGGTGGAGGGCGGTGGCGGCGGCGATGAGGATCGGCGCGCCTGCGAAGGCGAGGGCGAACCAGCCGTTCAGGATCGCGGAGTTGATCCGCTGCATCGCGGTGACGAACGTCGCGTCGTCGGCCTGGCGCAGCCCCGGCATCACGGCGATGGAGAACGCGAAGAAGAGGCCCGCGATGAGGCCCGTGGCCAGCGTGGCGGCGAACAGGGTGGCGGCGCGGGCGGTGTCGTACATGGGGCGGTCCTCTGCTGGCGGTGTCCGGCGGGCCGGTGGCTCCCGTGCCCTGCCGAACAGTGAAGGCCGGGCGGGCCGGTACGGGCCATGGCCGGGCGGCTCGCCCGCATGTCCGTGCGTCCAGCCGTGTTCTACGCTCACGCCATGGACGCCCTGACCGGCCTGCTGGACGGGCCGCGCGCCCGCGGCGCCTTCCTCATGCGCTCGGTCCTCACCCCGCCCTGGTCGCTGCGCATCCAGGACGAGGCGCCGCTCACCGTCGTGACGATGGCGCGGGGCGAGGGCTGGGTGGTGACGGGCGCGGTGGGGGAGCCCCGGGACCGGCGGGCCGCCGCGACCCCGCTGCACCCCGGTGACGTGGCGATTCTGCGTGGCCCCGACCCGTACACCGTCGCCGACGACCCGACCACCCCGCCGCGCGTCGTCATCCACCCCGGGCAGGTTTCGGCGACCCCGCAGGGGGAGGAGCTGTGCGAGGTGATGGGCCTCGGCGTACGGACGTGGGGGGACGGTCCGGACGGGCCGGTGGTCCTGCTCAGCGGTACGTATCAGATGCGCGGCGAGGTCAACCGGCTGCTGCTGCGCGCGCTGCCGCCGCTGGCGCGGCTGCCCGCCGACACCTGGAACTCCTCGCTGGTGCCGCTCCTCGAATCGGAGATCGGCCGGGACGCGCCGGGGCAGGAAGTCGTCCTCGACCGGCTGCTGGACCTGCTGCTGACCACCGCCCTGCGGGCGTGGTTCGCCCGGCCGGAGGCCGAGGTACCGGGCGGGTACGACGCGCAGAGCGACCCCGTGGTGGGCCGCGCGCTGCGGCAACTGCACGCCGAACCGGCGCGGGCCTGGACCGTCGCCGGCCTCGCCGCCGCGAGCGGCGTCTCGCGTGCCGCGCTGGGCCGCCGCTTCACCGCGCTGGTCGGCGAGCCACCCATGACGTACCTGACGAACCTGCGCCTCACACTCGCCGCCGATCTCCTGCGCGAGCCGGACGCCACTCTCGGCGCGGTGGCCCGCCGCGTCGGCTACGGCAGCCCGTTCGCACTGAGCGCCGCCTTCAAGCGGGTACGGGGCGTGAGCCCCCGCGATCACCGCCGGGGCGGCGTGGCGCCGGGCTGAAGGCGGGACGGTGGAGGAGATCGTGTGCCGGCGGCCGGAGGCGGCGTCGGCCGGGTACCTGCGGGACTGCTCGGGATACCGGGAACGCCTGGCCGGGCCCCTGCGACGCCGGGAGGTGCCGTCCAGCCGGGTGACGCTGGTGATCGCGTTCGGGGACCCGGTGATCGTCCCGCCGTCGCAGGGCGGGCGGCACGGGGGCGGGCCCCGCGCCTCCCTGGTCATCGGGCTGCACGACCGCCTCTCGGAAACCCGTATCGCCGGTTTGCAGCACGGCCTGCTGCTGCGCCTGCCGCCCCTGACGGCGTACTCGCTGCTCGGCGTGCCGATGCACCTGCTCAGCAACGAGGTGGTGGGGCTGGGCGCGCTGCTGGGGCCCGAGGCGGACCGGTTCACGGAGCGGTTGGCCGAGGCGGGGGACTGGTCGCGGCGCTTCGCCGTCCTTGCGGACGCGCTGGCGGCTCGTGTGGCACGGGGACCGCGGCCGGACCCCGTCGTGGCATGGGCATGGCGCCGGCTCGCCGCCACGGCGGGCGCGGTACGGATCGAGGCACTGGCCGATCACCTGGGCTGGAGCAGACGGCATCTCGTACGCCGCTTCCGTGAGCAGATCGGGCCGTCGCCCAAGACCGTAGCCCGGCTGTTCCGCTTCGAGCGCGCCACCGACCTGCTGCGCTCCACCGCCCTCCTGCGCGGCCGGACCCCCGCGCCACCGCTGGCAGCAGTCGCCGCCGAGGCCGGGTACGCCGATCAGGCCCACCTCAGCCGCGAGGTGCGCGCCTTCGCCCAGTGCACCCCGCGGGCCCTGGCCACGGCCCTGGCCACGCCGGACCGGGCGGGAACGAGCGCCGCGAGGTCACATTCGTTCAAGCCGGTGACGTTCGTCGACGCCTACGTTCCGGTGCATGACGATCCGTACCGATCCGCCCCAAGTCACTGCAACCCCCTCTAACCCGTACAAGCTGGCCGCCCCCTGGCCCTTCTTCGCCCTGGTCCTCCTGCTCCTCCTCCCCTGCTGGACCGCCGGCGCCCTGATCGACTTACCCGGCCTCCCCAAGAACGCCCCCGTGACGGACTACGTGGCGGGCTTCACCCCGGCCCTGGCGGCCGTACTCCTCACCGCCCGGTCGCAGGGGCGCGAGGGCGTCCGCCGCCTGCTGAAGCGGGCGTGGGACCCGCGCGGAATCGGCCGTACCTGGTGGTTCCCGGTGATCCTGCTCAGCCCGTTGCTCTATGTGACGACGTACGGCCTGATGCAGCTCACCGGTGTGCGCTTCCTTGCCCAGCCCGCCCAGACCTGGCAGACGATGCTGCTGTTCGTGCCCCTGTACGCGCTGCTCGCCGCGGGGGAGGAACTGGGCTGGTGCGGTTACGCCACCGAACCGCTCCAGCGCCGCTGGGGCGCGCTGCGCGGAAGCCTCGTCCTGGGCCTCTTCTGGTGGCTGGTGCACATTCCGTCGATCGTGCAGAGCGGTCAGAACGTCACGCTCATCGTGCTGGGCGCGTTCTTCACGGTCGGTCTGCGGACGCTCTGGGTGTGGATCTTCAACAACACCGGCGGCAGCGTTTTCGCCATCACCTTCACGCACGCGCTGACCAACCTCAGCAGCTCCTTCATCCCCTCTGTGCCCACCTCGGCCGCGGCCCCGCTCGTCGTGCTCCTGGCCGTGCTGGTCGCGGCGCTCCGGGACCCGGCAACGCTCACCCGCCCGCGCGGCGCGCCCCGCGGCCATATGGAGGGCTGAACCCAGGGCCACCCGGGCGACAAAAAGCATCCATAAGCCCCGACCTGTGACCCGCATCGGCCCCCGCAAACATGCAATCCGGGGGCCGTAAGAGTGAGTCGGGTCACTTTCCTCGGAAGTTTCGGCATAGGTAAAGGGGTTCCGGGGAGGGGTCCCCGTTGCTGGTGTGAACCAGTGGCAACAATCCGGAAGTCGAAAGGCAGATCAGACGTGTCGGCAAGCGAGACGATTCACGTAGACGGGGTGTGGCGCGCCGCCGCAACAGGCGCCACGCGGGAGATCCTGGACCCCGCCGATGCGAAGACGCTCGAAGTCGTCGCCGAGGGCGGCGCCGAGGACGCCGACGCGGCGGTCGAGGCCGCGCGCCGTGCCTTCGACGGCGGGGCCGGGCGGTGGCCCCGTACGCCGGTCGCCGAGCGGGCCGCCCTGCTGCGCCGCGTCGCCGACCTGCTCCAGCGGGACCGCGAGGAGATCGCCCTCATAGAGAGCCGGGACACCGGCAAGACCCTCGAAGAGGGCCGGGTCGACGTGGACGACGTCACCAACGCCTTCCGGTACTTCGCCGATCTGGTGATGAACGAGAGCGGCGGGCGTGTCGTGGACGCCGGGAGCCCGGACGTGCACAGCGTCGTCGTGCACGAGCCGGTCGGCGTCTGCGCGATGATCACGCCGTGGAACTACCCGCTGCTCCAGGCAAGTTGGAAGGTCGCCCCGGCGCTCGCCGCGGGCAACACCTTTGTGATCAAGCCGAGTGAGGTCACTCCGCTCTCGACGGTGCATCTCGTCAAGCTGCTGGTCGAGGCCGGGCTGCCGGCCGGCGTCGCCAACATCGTCACCGGCGCGGGCGTCCCGGTCGGCCAGCGGCTGGCCGAGCACCCGGACGTGGACCTGTTCTCCTTCACCGGTGGCCTGGTCAGCGGTACGAAGGCCGGTGCGGCGGCGGTCGCGGGCGCCAAGAAGATCGCGCTGGAGCTGGGCGGCAAGAACCCGAACGTCGTCTTCGCCGACTCCTGCGCCACCGACGAGGGCTTCGACACCGCCGTCGATCAGGCGCTGAACGCCGCCTTCGCGCACAGCGGCCAGGTCTGCTCGGCCGGCGCCCGCCTGATCATCGAGGAGTCGGTGCGGGACCGTTTCGTCGCCGAACTGGCCCGCCGCGCCGAGAAGATCAAGCTGGGTCGCGGCACCGCCGAGGGCGTCGAGTGCGGCCCGCTCGTCTCGCAGCAGCAGCTGGAGAAGGTCGAGGCGTACGTGGCGTCCGCTCTCCAGGAGGGCGCGCAGCTGCGGTGTGGCGGACGCCGTCCCGAGCCCAGCGATGTCCGCCCGGCCACCGGCTACTTCTACAGCCCGACCGTCCTGGACGGCTGCCACCGCGACATGAAGGTGATCCGCGAGGAGACCTTCGGGCCGATCCTGACCGTGGAGACGTTCACGACCGAGGACGAGGCCGTCGCGCTGGCCAACGACACCGAGTACGGCCTGGCCGGCGCCGTCTGGTCGGCGGACACCGCCCGCGCCCGGCGGGTCGCCGCGCGGCTGCGGCACGGCACGATCTGGATCAACGACTACCACCCGTACCTCCCGCAGGCCGAGTGGGGCGGCTTCGGAAAGTCCGGTATCGGCCGGGAACTGGGCCCCGCGGGTCTGGACGAGTACCGCGAGAGCAAGCACGTTTACGAGAACCTCCGGCCGGAACCGGTCCGCTGGTTCGCGGGCTGAGGGCCCGTCTGTTCACCGCACCGCGCACGCACGAACTTTGCAGAAGGAGCACCACCTCATGCCCGTGTACGACTACGTGATCGTCGGCGGTGGCACCGCCGGATCGGTGATCGCCTCCCGGCTCACCGAGGACCCGAACGTCAGTGTCGCCGTCATCGAGGGCGGCCCGTCCGACATCGACCGCGAGGACGTGCTGACGCTGCGCAAGTGGCTCGGCCTGCTCGGCGGCGAGCTGGACTACGAGTACACCACCACCGAGCAGCCCCGCGGCAACTCGCACATCCTGCACAGCCGCGCCAAGGTGCTGGGCGGCTGCTCGTCGCACAACACCCTGATCTCCTTCAAGCCGCTGCCGTCCGACTGGGACGAGTGGGAGGCGGCGGGCGCCACCGGCTGGGGCGCCAAGGACATGGACCCCTACTTCGGCAAGCTGCGCAACAACATCGTGCGGGTGGCGAAGAAGGACCAGAACCAGATCGCCACCGACTGGATCGAGGCCACCAAGAGCGCGCTGGGCGTGCCCGAGGTCGTCGGCTTCAACGACCAGCCGTTCGAGGAGGGCGTCGGGTTCTTCGACCTGTCGTACCACCCGGAGAACAACAAGCGCTCCTCCGCCTCGGTCGCCTACCTCCACCCCCACATGGAGGCCGGTGACCGCCCCAACCTCACGCTGATGCTGGAGACCTGGGCGACGAAGCTGGAGCTGGACGGCACCACCGCCAAGGGCGTCCACGTCCGGACCAAGGACGGCGAGGAGGTGTACGTCGAGGCCGCGCGCGAGGTGCTGGTGTGCGCCGGCGCGGTGGACACCCCGCGCCTGCTGATGCACTCGGGCATCGGGCCGAAGCAGGACCTCGAAGCGCTGGGCATCGAGTGCAAGGTCGATCTGCCGGGCGTCGGCGAGAACCTGATCGACCACCCGGAGTCGGTGATCGTATGGGAGACGAACGGGCCGATCCCGGGGAACTCCGCGATGGACTCCGACGCGGGCCTGTTCGTGAAGCGGGACCCGGACCACAAGGGCCCGGACCTGATGTTCCACTTCTACCAGATCCCGTTCACCGACAACCCGGAGCGGCTGGGCTACGAACGCCCCGAGCACGGCGTGTCGATGACGCCGAACATCCCCAAGTCGCGGTCGCGCGGCCGGCTGTACCTCACGTCCAAGGACCCCGAGGTCAAGCCCGCGCTCGACTTCAAGTACTTCATGGACGAGGACGACTACGACGGCAAGACCCTCGTGGACGGCATCAAGCTCGCCCGCAAGATCGCCGAGGCCGAGCCGTTCAAGAAGTGGCTCAAGCGCGAGGTCTTCCCCGGCCCGGACGTGACCGACGACGAGCAGATCAGCGAGCTGGTCCGCAAGGCGGCGCACACCGTCTACCACCCGGCGGGAACCTGCAAGATGGGCGCCAAGGACGACAGGACGGCGGTCGTCGACCCCGAGCTGAAGATCCGCGGCCTGTCCCGCATCCGGATCGCCGATGCGTCGGTCTTCCCGACGATGCCCGCCGTGAACCCGATGATCGGCGTGCTGATGGTGGGGGAGAAGGCCGCCGAACTGCTCGTCGACTCCCCGACCCGGGGAGGTGATGCCCGATGACCGCCACCGCCTCCGAAGCCGGTATACCCCGGCCCCGCAAGGCCGCCGGCACCTCGCCGGCCGAAGACCCCCGCGACGTCGTGTTCTCCGTCCGCAACCTGTGGAAGGTCTTCGGCCCCAAGGCCGAACGCATCCCGGAGGACACCGAGCTGACCGGTCTGTCCGCGCGCGAACTGCGCGAGCGGACCGGCTGCACGGCCGCCGTCCGCGACGTCAGCTTCGACGTCCACAAGGGCGAGGTCTTCGTCGTCATGGGCCTGTCGGGCTCCGGCAAGTCCACCCTGGTGCGCTGTCTGACCCGGCTCATCGAGCCGACCAGCGGCGGCCTGGACATGGACGGCGAGGACGTGCGCGCCATGGACAAGTCCACGCTGCGCGAACTGCGCCGCCGCCGCGCCGCCATGGTCTTCCAGCACTTCGGCCTGCTGCCGCACCGCTCGGTGCTCGACAACGTCGCGTACGGCCTGGAGATCCAGGGCGTACCGCGTGCCGAACGCCGCGAGCGCGCCGCCGAGATGGTGGAGAAGGTGGGCCTCGCGGGGCTGGAGAACCGCCGCCCCGGGCAGCTGTCCGGCGGCCAGCAGCAGCGCGTCGGGCTCGCCCGCGCGCTCGCCGTGGACCCCGAAGTCCTCCTCTTCGACGAGCCGTTCAGCGCGCTCGACCCGCTGATCCGGCGGGACATGCAGGAAGAAGTCGTGCGGCTGCACGAGGACGAGGGCCGCACCATGGTCTTCATCACCCACGACCTCGCCGAGGCGCTGCGCATCGGCGACCGCATCGCCCTGATGCGGGACGGAAAGATCGTTCAGCTGGGCACCCCCGAGGAGATCGTGGGCTCCCCGGCGGATGACTACGTACGCGACTTCGTCCAGGACGTGCCGCGCGAGCAGGTGCTGACCGTACGGCGCGCCATGCGCCCGGCCGAGGACGGCGAGGCCGAGACGGGGGCCGCGCTCACGCCGGACACCCTGGTCGCCGACGCCATCGAGGCCGTCGCCCGCTCCGGCGGCGCGGCCCGCGTGATGGACGGCAAGCGCTGCCTGGGCATCGTGGACAGCACCTGCCTGCTCAACGTCGTCGCCAAGATCGACGCCGGCCGGGGCGAGGTGGCTGCCTGATGTCCGCGCACACCGGTACCGCCGACGCCGCCCTGGCGGCGGCCGGCTGGCCCCCGACGCGACGGCCCGTACGGGTCGCGCCCGCCCAGGTACGGACGCTCGATCCGCCGACCGCGGCTTCGCCCCGTACCCGGCAAGTCCCCGGCGCCGGCTCCCTGTCGGTCCGGTTCCGCGCCGCCGTACGGCACCGCTGGCACGAGGCCCAGCGCGCCGCGGCGTCGCAGATACCGGCCGGCACGGTGAAGCGGGGGCGCGCATGACGGCCGCCACCCCCACCGTGAACACCGCCGCCGCGCCCGATCGGCAGGGCGCTCTCCAATCCGCCCTCCGGAGCCGCGGCCTCCGCAAGATCCTCATCCTCGCCGTCGCCGCCGCGGTCCTCGTACCGCTCGCGCACGCGAAGTGGTCCAGCGGCACCTGGCCGAGTGAGCTGACCGTCGACCTGAACGGCCCGCTCGGCCGCACCAGCGACTGGATCATCGACAACCGCGACAGCCACCCGCTGTTCGTGTACTTCCTCGGCCACCTCAGCAACGCCGTCGTCATCTCCGTACGCGCCGTCTACCAGCTCCTGCTGCTGCTCGGCTGGACGGGTGTCACCGCGGGCGTCACCCTCGTCGCCTGGCGCGTCGCGGGCGTCCGCATCGCCGCGACCGCGCTGGTCTCCTTCGCCGTCAGCGGCATCCTGGACATGTGGCTGCCGACCATGCAGACCCTCGCCCTGATGATCGTGGCCGTCGTCGCCTCGGTCGTGGTGGGCGCGCTGCTCGGTCTTGCGGGCGGTCTCTCCGAGCGGCTGTTCAAGATCCTGCGGCCGGTGCTGGACACCATGCAGGTGCTGCCCGCCTTCGCGTACCTGCTGCCCGTCGTGCTGGTCTTCGGCATCGGCGTGCCCGCCGCGCTGCTGGCCACCGTCGTGTACGCGGCTCCGCCGATGGCCCGGCTGACCGCGCTCGGCCTGCGCGGCGCCGACCCCGGCGTCCTGGAGGCGGTCACCTCGCTCGGCGCGACCGGCCGGCAGCGGCTGCTGACCGCCCGCCTGCCGCTGGCCCGCAAGGAACTGCTGCTCGGCCTCAACCAGACGATCATGATGGCGCTGTCCATGGCCGTCATCGCCTCCATGATCGGCGCCGCCGGTCTCGGTGACCGCGTCTACCAGGCGCTCGCCTCGGTGGACGTCGGCGCCGCGCTCGCCGCCGCCGTACCGATCGTGCTGCTGGCCATCGTCATGGACCGTACGACCGCCGCCGCCGGTGAGCGGATGGGCGCCGACGCGGCTCCCAGCGGCCCCAAGCTGCTGCGCGGCTGGTACGCGTGGGCCGGCGTCGCCGTCCTCACCGTGCTCGCCACCGTCGCGGGCCGGCTGGCCGGCTCCACCATCTGGCCCTCGGGCTGGACGGTGGCCATCGCCCGCCCGGTCAACGACTTCAAGGAGTGGATGGTCGACCACCTCTACTCCGGAGTCCCCGTCGTCGGCGGCACCGCCGACTGGGCCGCGCACTTCACCTCCTGGGTCCTGGACCCGCTGCGCGACGGCCTGACGGCACTGCCCTGGTGGGGCGCGCTGCTGATCGTCGCCGCGCTGGCCTGGCTGATCGGCACCTGGCGCACCGCGCTGACCGCGACGCTCGCGCTGGCCGCCATCGGCGTGCTCGGCGTGTGGAAGCCGTCCATGAACACGCTCTCCCAGGTCCTCGCCGCCCTCGCGGTGACCCTGGTGCTGGGCTTCGGCATCGGCATCCTCGCCGCGGGCAGCAAGCGCCTGGAGGCGATCCTGCGCCCGGTGCTGGACGTCATGCAGACCATGCCGCAGTTTGTGTACCTGATCCCGGTGGTCGCGCTGTTCGCCGTGGGCCGTGCCCCGGCCGCTGCCGCCGCCGTCGTGTACGCGCTGCCCGCGGTCATCCGCATCACCACCCAGGGCCTGCGCCAGGTCGACCCCGGCGCGATGGAGTCCGCCCGCTCGCTGGGCGCCACCCGCTGGCAGACGCTGCGGCAGGTACAGCTGCCGCTGGCCCGGCCCGCACTGCTGCTGGCCGTCAACCAGGGCGTCGTCCTCGTCCTCGCCGTCGTCATCATCGGCGGCCTGGTGGGCGGTGGCGCGCTCGGCTACGACGTGGTCACCGGCCTCGCGAAGGGCGACCTGGCGCTCGGCCTGGTCGCGGGCGTCGCCATCGTCTGCCTCGGCCTGATGCTGGACCGGGTGACGCAGCCGACGCAGCGCCGTACGACGGGGAAGGGAGCCTGACCATGACCCGTACCCGTACCCGTATACGCGTCGCCGGGGCCGCCGCGCTGGCGGGGGCGACACTGCTCGCCCTCTCCGGCTGCGGCAAGGCCGACATGACCAGGCAGGGCTCGCCCTTCCAGGCGGCGGGCGGCCAGCGTTCCGTGACCCTGTCCGTACAGACCTGGGTCGGCGCGCAGGCCAACGTCGCGGTCGCCAAGTACCTGCTCGAACACGAGCTGAAGTACCACGTCGACACCGTCCAGGTGGACGAGATCCCGGCGTGGGACGCGCTCAGCCAGGGCCGGGTGGACGCCATCCTGGAGGACTGGGGCCACCCGGACCAGGAGCAGCGGTACGTCAAGGACAAGAAGACGATCACGGCGGGCGGCGGCAACGGCGTCACCGGCCACATCGGGTGGTGGGTCCCCAAGTACTGGGTCGACAAGCACCCGGACGTGACCGACTGGAAGAACCTCAACAAGTACGCCGACCAGCTCCGCACCTCCGAGAGCGGCAGCAAGGGCCAGCTGATGGACGGCTCGCCGTCCTACGTCACCAACGACAAGGCGCTGGTGAAGAACCTCAAGCTGGACTACGAGGTCGTCTTCGCGGGTTCCGAGGCGGCGCAGATCACCCAGATCCAGCAGTTCGCCAAACAGAAGAAGCCGTTCCTGACGTACTGGTACGAGCCGCAGTGGCTGTTCAACCAGGTGCCGATGGTGGAGGTGAAACTCCCGAAGTACACCGACGCCTGCGCGGAAAAGGGCAAGGAGGACCCCGAGTCCATCGACTGCGCCTATCCGACGACACCGCTGCAGAAGTTCTTCAACACGGAATTCGCCCAGGGCGGCTCCGACGCCGCGGCCTTCCTGAAGAACTTCCGCTGGACGAAGGAAAGCCAGAACGAGGTCTCCGAAATGATCGCCTCGAAGGGCATGTCCGCCGACGAGGCGGGCAAGGCGTGGGTGGAGAAGCACCCGGAGGTCTGGAAGAAGTGGCTGCCGAAGAAGTAGCCGGGTGGCCGCCCCATAGGGCCGCCCTATAGACAGGGCGGAACGCCACGGGCCGGGCGGGTCTGTCTTCGGACATACCCGCCCGGCCTTTCTTCCTCCTCAGGTTCCACCGCATACGGCACCCGCGTCCGGATAATCGAGGGCATGCCCTCCACGCCGCCGACGGCCCGGCCGTACGCCACCGCTCCACCGCGCCGGCGCAAACGTCGCCTGCTGGCCGTCCTCTTCGAAATGGCCGTGGCGTTCGGTTATCTCGGTGTCGCCGGGCCCGCGATGCATTCGCCCGGCTTTTTCGCGCTGCTGCCGTCCCAGGCGAAAGTGGCCGTATGCGCCGTGGCGGCGGTGCTGCTGCCCGTCCGGCGGCGCTTCCCCGTCACCGTCCTGATGGTGCTCGCCGCGCTCGCGGGTGCCCTGCCGGTCGCCGGAATGCTGACCGCCCTCGTCGCCTACGACACGATCCGCCGCACGGACGATCCGCGCCGCCGTACCGCCGTCCTGCTCACCGCCACCGCCATCCCCGTACTCGCCGCCGTCGTCGGCACGGTCGCCACCGAGTACGAGAACTGGGTCTTCGGCCTCGCGCAGGGCGTCGTGGCCGGCAGTGTCGGCATTCTCGTGCCCGGTCTGGTCGGCAGCTCGCGCGGACAGCAGGAACGCCTGGTGGTGGCCCTGCGGGAGCGGGCCGCCGCCGCGGAGGAGGCCCGCCGGGTGATCGACAGCGCCTCCCGCGTCGAGGAGCGCACCCGTATCGCCGCCGAGATGCACGACCTGCTGGGCCACCGGCTCAGCCTGATCTCGCTGCGCAGCGGCGGCCTGGAGATGGCGCTCGCCACCCAGGCGCCCGAGCTGAAGGAGAACGCCACACAGGTCCGCGTGGCCACCCGGGACGCCATGAACGAGCTGCGCGCGGTCCTCGGCGTCCTCGGCCCGCTGAGCCGCGACACCGGTACGGAGGCGCTCACCGACGCCACCGGCACCCGCGCGGACATCGCGGCGCTGGCTGAGGAGTCCCGGGCCGCGGGCGTCCCCGTCACCGTCCGCTGGCAGGGCGCCGACCTGGACGGACTGGAGCCGCGGGTGCGGCGTGCCGTGCACCGCGTCGTCCGCGAGGCGCTGACCAACGTCCACCGGTACGCGCCCGGCGCCTCCGTCGGGCTGACCGTGGAGCACACCGCCGAACTGGTACGCGTCACCGTCCACAACGGCCCGCCCCCGGCACCCCCGGAGGCCACCACCGGGCTCGGCACCGGACGCGGTCTGACCGGTCTGCGCGAGCGGGTGGGCCTGCTCGGCGGCGAGCTGCGGACCGGACCGACCGGGGCGGGCGGCTTCCTGGTCGAGACGGTGGTGCCCGCGCACCCGGCTTCGGCCGCGGCGCCCACCGAACAGCCGAAGGCCACGTCGGCCTCCCTGGCTGCCGAGGGGCGGCGGGACCCCGCCGCGCTGCCCGGCATACTGCGTCACCTGCCCGGCGTGGCCACCGGCATCCTCGGGCTGGTCGGGGTGGGCGCGATGCTGGTGTTCGGCCTGTTGCTGGCGCAAGGGGCCCGGCCGTCCCAGGAGACGCCGCCACCGCGCGAGATCCACGTCGGCATGGCCCGGGAAGAGGTCCGGTCCTCGACCGTCCTCGACAGCGGCCTCGCCCGCGCCGCCGCCACGGGCCGCGAGCCGCCCCGGCCGAGCGGCACGGAGTGCACCTACCCGTTCACGGGCGACGATCCGGTGGACGGCCGCATGGAGATCACCCGCTACTGCTTCCGGAACGACGTACTGGCCGAGATCAAGACCTTCTGGGTACCGGCCGCGCCCTGATCCCGATTTCCGCGTAGGGATGTCCGCCGACCCCCACCCCGTATACCGTGCGGCCAGTCCGCGGAGCCCGAGGGGGAGCGACATGGCTGTCGAAGTCTGGTACGCGTACGTGAACCGCTACCTGGAATCGGTGCTGGCGGCGTGCCGCGAGGTCTACCGGCGGGAACTGCGCGCGGGCACGCACTGGGACCCCGTGCCGGGGGCCCTGGAGTGGACCCTGCCGTTCGGGATGGACGACGGCAACGGCCTGGTACGGCTGACCGTTTTCAGCGAGTACGTACCCGAGCGCTCGGAGACCTGGGCCCGCGTCGCCGTCGCCGCGGGCACCGCCGCCTTCATGGGCCCGGGCACCGGCGACGTGGCACTGCCCCGCTACACGGACTGGGGCGGCGGGATACGCGGGGTACGCGAACCGGCCGCGCCCCCGGACCCCGCACCGCGCCCGGACGCACGGCTGACCCGGGGCATGGCCGAAGCGCTGCTGGAAGGCGTCGGCGGGGTGCCGGGCTCGCTGCGCGAGGAGCCGAGCGGGGAGTACAGCTTCGGGGTGTCCATGAAGCCGGAGTGAGGTCGAAGTGAGGCCGGAGTGAGGTCCTGCGGTACGGCCGAGCCGGAACGGAGCCCGGCGGCCCGGCCCGGATACTGTGGGCCCATGAGCGATCTGCACGGTGAGCGCCCCGGCGGGCCCGTCCGCGTCCTCCTCGCCGACGACGAGGAAATGATCCGTCACGGCGTCCGGCTCATCCTGCGGCACGCCCAGGACATCGACGTCGTCGCCGAGGCCGTCAACGGCGCCGAGGCGGTCGAGCTGGCCGCCCGGCACCCGGTCGACGTGGCCCTCGTGGACATCCGCATGCCGGTCCTCGACGGCCTCGCCGCCATCGAACAGCTCGTACGGCTCGACCCCAAGCCGCAGGTCGTCATGCTCACCACGTTCGGCGACGAGGAGAACGTCACCCGCGCCCTCCAGGCGGGCGCCAGCGGCTTCCTGCTCAAGGACGAGGGCCCGCAGGAGCTGATCAGCGCCGTACGGGCGGCCGCCGCCGGGGACGCGGTCCTCTCGCCCGGCGTCACCGGGCACGTCGTACGGCGGATGCTCCAGGGCGGCGGCCGGATCGGCGCCGGGACCGCCGACGAGCGGCTGGCCGCGCTGACCGACCGGGAGCGCGAGGTGCTGGCCATGCTCGGCGAGGGCCTGTCGAACCTGGAGATCGGCCGCCGGCTGGAGATCGGCCTGGGCACGGTCAAGACCCACGTCGGTCGCATCCTCGACAAGACCGGCACGGAGAGCCGCGTACAGGCGGCGCTGCTGGCGCATCAGGCGGGGCTGACGGGCTGAGGCGCGGCGCCCGGCCCGGCCGCTCGCCGGGGCCGTACCGCCGCGACGTGATCCACGTAGCCGTAGCCGACCGCAACCCCTCACCCCTGAACCCGCGTCCTGCACAGGCATAGTAGACACGCCCCCGGCCGGGGGCAGGCCGCTCAATGCCGCTTTACCGGACGCACCAGGGGGAACCCGCTCCATGCCTGCCATACGCCGTACCGCCGCGGCCGCCGCCGCGGTGGTCACGCTGCTCACCGCCGCCACCGCCTGCGGCCCCGGCGACGACAAGGCCGCCGCCGCGCCCGGGAGTTCGGCCGCGGCCGGTGACAAGAAGGGCGAGGCGGGCCAGGACGCGGGCGGCTCCGAACTGCCCAGCGGACTGCCGTCCAACCTGGACGACATCAAGAAGTGGGAGAAGGGCGGCTGGAAGGACTGGGACCAGTGGTCCCGCAAAGCGTCCGAGTTCGCCAACCCGATCATCAAGGACCTGTGGAACCCGTCCCGGATGGCCGAGGCGAAGACCACGCCGGACGTCACCGCCCAGAGCGCCGGCACGGCCGACGGCGGCACCGACCCCGAACCGCGCCCGGTACAGGCCCGGCAGGTGGCGCGCCCGTACCACCAGCACATGGCCCCCATCGGCAAGATCATGTTCGACAGCCCGCAGGGCCCCATGGTCTGCTCCGGCACCGTCGTCGAGGACCCGGCGCACCCCGGCAAATCCAACCTCGTGTGGACCGCCGGCCACTGCGTGCACACCGGCAAGCGCGGCGGCTGGATGCGCAACATCGTCTTCGTCCCGTCCTACAACGACGAGGGCCTGCCGATGAGCCAGGTCGGCCGGGCCCCGGCGCAGGAAGTCGCGCCGTACGGGGTGTGGTGGGCGAACTGGGTCACCACGTCCGGCGAGTGGATCGACATGGGCAGCACCAAGTCCGGCAACGCCGGCTCCGCGTACGACTTCGCCGTACTCCACGTCCGCCCGGAACGGGGCGGCGGCAAGTCCCTCCAGGAAACCGTCGGCGCGGCCCTGCCGGTCTGGTTCGGCGCGCCTTCCGCCGACCGCATCAACGGCCTCCAGGCATTCGGCTACCCGGCCGCGCCCCCCTACGACGGCGCCCGCATGATGAACTGCCCCTCCCGCCCCGGCCGCCTCACGATGTCCCCCGGCACCCCCGCCATGCACCGCATCGGCTGCACGATGACCGGCGGCACCTCGGGCGGCGGCTGGTTCACCAACCGGGGCGGCCGCACGTACTTGGTCTCCAACAGCTCCATAGGCTCCTTGAACCACACGTGGTTGGCGGGGCCGCATTTGGGGGTGGAGGCTAAGCGGGTTTTTGAGGGGATCAGTCGGAAGTTCGCGTGACGGGGAGCTGACCCGCTGGGGCCCCGCCGCTTCGTTGAGGGAGCGGCGGGGCAACTGCCTGCTGGCCGAGATCAGACGGCGGCCTGCCGGGCGAACTCGACCAGTCCGGTCCAGGCGTCCGTGCTGAGCGTCAGGTGCGGGCTGTTTGGGTTCTTGGAGTCGCGGACGGGGACCACGCCGTGCGAGACGGCGAGGTTGGTGGCGACCTCTATGCAAACGCCACCGTTCTCGCTGTACGAGGACTTGAACCAACGGGGGGTTCCGATGGTCATGGGGGAGCCCTTCCGTAGCTGCCGTGGCCGGTTGGCCTAGGTTCAGACAGCGACCTGCCGGGCGAACTCGACCAGTCCGGCCCAGGCGTCCGTGCTGAGCGTCAGGTGCGGGCCGTTTGGGTTCTTGGAGTCGCGGACGGGGACCACGCCGCGCGAGGCGACGAGGTTGGTGGCGACCTCTATGCAAGCGCCGCCGTTGCTGCTGTACGAGGACTTGAACCAACGGGGGGATTCGATGGTCACGAGGTGCCCTTTCGTAACTGTTCGATGAAGGCCATAGAAGACGCTTGAGAGAGCGCCTCGACCTGCAACTGATGGTAGGCCGTCAGCATGGGTTGGACGAACCTCATGTCGCGCTCCATCCGCCCCTGCTGGGCTGACTCGGCGTACGCGACATGCGACCTGTTCGCCAGTGTCAGAAGAAGAACAGGCAGGTCGAAAGACCGCCGCTCGCCCAGCTCGAACGGGGCCACTTGGAGGACCGTGGAGGGGAGTTCGGCAAACGCGTTCAGGCGGTCAAGTTGCTCTGCCATGACACTGGTGCTTCCCACTGTTCGCCTGATGCAGCTCTCGTCCAGCACCGCGTAGACCAGTGGTGCGGGTGTCCGTTCCAGAGACGCCTGCCGCTTGGCAAGCAAGGCCAGTCGCTCTTCCGCCTGTTGCTCTGTGATTGCTCCGCGCCGGACGGCGCCCGTTGTGATTGCTGCCGCGTACTCCGGGGTCTGAAGCAAGCCAGGGACGAGCCCCACCTCAAAAAGCCTGATCTCTGCCGCGTGCACCTCAAGCGCAACGTACTCGGGAAACCCTTCCAGCAGCGCGGGCTGCCGTAGGGACCGCCCCTGGCGTTCGAGTCGATCACCAGACCCCAGCACCTTGTCTGCCCGTGACGTGAAGCGGGAAGTTGGAGGGCGGCGACCATTTTCGACCGCGGAAATGTGCGTACCGGAGTACCCCAGGCGCTCCGCCAGTTCCTCTTGTGTCCATCCGTGCTCATCCCGCAATGTCCGCAGGCGCACGCCGAAGCGCGCTTTTGGCGAGCGGTCGGGGTCCAGTTCGTTTCGGTTCAACAGCCACCACCCAACTGGTCGTTCAATAGGCGTAAGTTGAACTGATCCCGACTGTAGAGCACTCTGACTCTCCCCGGTAGTGGAATCGCTACGGAGAGGAGTCAACCTTGTCCGAACACCTCAACCGGCTGATGTGCTCATGCGGACACGACGGCGTGCTTCTTGTGCGCACCAGTGAGGGCGATGGTGCCGCCCCCGACTCCCACCGAACAGGAGGTCACCCCATGCCAACTCCCGCCCCCACGCCGACGCGCCTCGAAATCCAGATCACCGGCATCCGCAAACACGTCGCCAAATGCATCACCGAAGTCGACGGTTCGGAGTGTGGCGTCTGCTCTGCCGTGTGGGACACGCCCATGCAGACGAACAACTGGATGCGGGAACACGCGGCCGATACCGGGCACAAACTCTTCGAGAAGCGGACGGAAGAGCCCGTCAGCATCTTCTCCAGGCCCGTCAAAGCGCGCAGCCGATAAGGGCGCGCTATCCCCGCCGCTCCGGCAACGCCCGGCACAACGCCTCCAGCGCCGCGCCGAAGGCATGTTCCGGCGGGGTCGCGTAGCCGACGACCAGGCCGTGGCGGGCGGGGCCGGTCGCGTCCGGGTGGCGGTATGCGGTCAGGCCGTCCAGGGCCAGGCCCTGCCAGCGGGCCGCGCGTAGAGCGGCCTCTTCGTCCTGTTCGTCGGCCTGGGCGGGGAGTTCCAGTACGGCGTGCAGCCCGGCCGCTATGCCGCTGACCGTGATGTGCGGCGCGCTCGCCGCCAGCGCGGCCACCAGGCGGTCGCGCCGCCGCCGGTAGCGCAGTCGCATACCGCGCACATGGCGGTCGTACGCGCCGTGCTCGATGAAGTCCGCAAGGGTGAGCTGATCCGTGACCCCGGCCCACGCCTCCCGCTCGCCCTTCGCGGCCAGTACCGGTTCCACCAGGTGCTCGGGCAGCACCATCCAGCCCAGCCGCAGCGCGGGGGACAGGCTCTTGCTCACCGAACCGAGGTGGACGACGTGGTCGGGGTCGAGGCCCTGGAGGCTTCCGACGGGCTGGCGGTCGTATCTGAACTCGCCGTCGTAGTCGTCCTCCAGGATCAGACTCCCGGTGCTGCGCGCCCAGTTGATGACGGCGGCCCGGCGGTCGGGGTGGAGGGGGACGCCGGTGGGGAATTGATGCGCCGGGGTGAGGAGGGTTGCCCGTACACCCGGGAGGGACACCAACTGGGACGTGTCCGCGCCGTGTTCGTCCAGCGGTAGCGGTACGGTGCGCACCGCCGCGGCCGCCAGCAGCGACCGGTGGAATTCCAGGCCGTACGCCTCGACAGCCAGCGGTCCGCCGAGGACATGCGCCGGGCCGCCGAACAGCAGACGCAGCGCGTGCGCGAAGCCCGAGCAGATCACGATGCGGTCGGGGTCGGTGCGTACGCCCCTGGCGCGCGCCAGATAGTCGGTCAGCGCGCGCCGTAGTTCGGGGCGGCCCCGAGGGTCACCGGGGCCGAACGCGTCGTTCGGTGCCGCGGTCAGCGCGCGGCGGGCCGAGGTGAGCCACGCGGTGCGGGGGAACGAGGCGGCGTCCGGCTGGCCCTGGAGCAGGTTGTGCACGGGGCGGGCGGCCGGTGGCCGGGGTGCGGGGGAGTGGGCGGGGCGTAGCGGTTCCGCGCGCTGGGCTACGCGGGTGCCGGAGCCCTGGCGCGCGCTCAGCCAGCCCTCGGCGACCAGTTCAGCGTAGGCGTCGGCGACGGTGTTGCGGGCTATGCCCAGGTCCGCGGCGAGCGAGCGGTACGGCGGCAGCTTCGTACCGGGTGCGAGCCGTCCCGTACGTACGGCCTCACGCAGCGCCCGTATGAGCGCGGCCCGCCGGCTGCCCGGACCGCTCAGCTCCAGATGCAGGTCGGCGCCCAGAACCGTCGCGGAATTGACCCATGATTCCCCCATGAAAGTGCACCCTACAGCGGGTCGCCCGGCTGCCTAGGTTCGAGGCATGACGAACATGATGCAGCTCCAGAACGTGGCCGCCGACCCTGCCGGTGAAGGTGCCGCCCAGGCCCCCCGCCTCGACTTCGCCCGCACCGCGCCCAAGGCGTTCAAGGCCCTCCTCGCCTTCGACAGCGCCGCCCGCGAGCACCTGGACCCGGCCCTCGTGGAACTGGTGCAGATCCGCGCCTCGCAGCTCAACAACTGCGCGTACTGCCTCCACATGCACACCACCGACGCCCGCAAGCGCGGGGAGAGCGAGGAGCGGCTGCACATGGTCGCCGTGTGGCGCGAGGCGCGCGGGTTCTTCACGGAGCGGGAACGGGCGGCGCTCGCGCTGACGGAGGCGGTCACCCGACTTGCCGACCAGGGCGTGCCGGATGAGGAGTACGCCCGCGCCGCCGGGCATTTCGACGACACGGAGCTCGCCGGTCTGCTCGCCCTGACCTTCGCGATCAACACCTGGAACCGGATCGCCGTCAGCACGGCCAAGACGCCGGGCACGGACTGAGGGGGCGGGAGATCGGGAGGGCGAGGGGGCGAGGGGCCCGGCGAGGCCGGACAGTGTCAGGCGCCGGTGTCCTCCGCGTCGCCGGAAGCGGCCCGGACCCGGCGCCACTGCTGCGCCTTGTCCTTCCCCTCCCGTACGACGATGCCCAGCGCGGACAGTTCGGTCCGCAGCTGCTCGGCGTCCTCCTTGTTGTCCTTCTTCAGGGCGTGCTCACGGGCCTTGAGGAGGGCATGGGCGGTCGCGGACAGGTCGGGCTGGCCCGTCACCCAGCGGCGGAAGTCGGCGGCGTACGGGTCGCCGTCCGGATGCCACGGGTAGCCGTGCCGCTGGAACGCCGCCGCGAACCGTTTGGCATCGAAGTCGCCGCGCAGGCGGGCCAGTTCGGTGGTGTCGTGGCCGAGCAGGACCAGGCTCTTGCCGTCCTGGAAGACCGCGGCCGTCGCGGCGCGCGGCACCGTGCGGGAGACGCGGTCCACGGTCAGTACGGCCTGCTCTGGGTCGATGACGGCGGTGACGTACTCAGACTCGGCGAAGAACGCGATCCCCAGGCCGAGCAGGACGCCGAGGATCACGGCACCGATCGACACCTGCGGTTCGGGTACGGACGCGACCAGCTTGAACGGCCCTTGCAGCGGCGCCCAGGGCAGCGAAGCCACCCAGCCCGCCGCCCGGCTGAGCAGCCACAGCACCACCGCTCCCAGTACGGGGAAACCGGCCCACAGAAGGGCGCGTTCGCCGGTGGAGGGGCCGACGGCGGTCCGGTCGGGGGAGAGGGAGGGCGAGGATGAAAGTGAGGACGGGGTCTTGGACAAGTCCTCGGGCGCATCCTTGGACGGGGCTTTGAAGGCCGGGTTGTCGGAGGACATGGGCCGGTTCTCCCTCGGGTGCGGGGCGGTGGATGAGGTCAGGGGTGTGACGGGGCGGGCCCGTCGGCGGGTTGCGCAGGCGCGCCGTACCGGTCCCGGCCGGTCAGCCAGGCGACGACCTGCCGTAGTTCGGCGGCGTGCGCCGCGGGGTCGAAGTCCGGTTCGCCCGCCGCGAGATAGGCGCCGTCGATCAGGCTCTGAATCCAGCCGGCGGCCCGTTCGGGAGGGAAGGCGAGCTGCCGTCCCGCCGCGGCGAGCCGCGTGGTCAGGGTGGTCAGGGCGGTCCGTATCTGCGCGCTGTCGGTGAGGACCATCCGGGCGAACTCTTCGTCCCGGTTGGCCTGGAAGACGGCCGCGGCGGCGAGGCCCGGCACCAGCGGGTCGGCGAGGTCGGCGAGCAGGTGGTCCAGGAGGAGGGCGAGGCCGTCGTCCGGCCGGTTCGCGGCGAGTGCGCGGGCGCACGCTTCGGCGTTGCGCGGCACATCGTCGCCGAACAGGGCGTGGAAGATGTCGCGCTTGGTCGCGAAGTAGTGGAAGAGCGTGCCGGAACCGATTCCGGCGGCGCGGCAGATACGGGCGGTGGACGTGCCGTCCACGCCGTGCGCGGCGAACTCCTCGGCCGCGGCGCGCAGGATGTGGGCCCGTTTGCGGGCGTGCTCTTCGGGGTTGACGGTACGCATCACCGCAATAGTAGAGCAGCCGCTCCACTAAAGCCATAGATCGTCAACCAGGGGTTGACGGTCATCCATCGTCAACTTACGGTTGACGCATGACGGAACCCACCCGCAGTACCCCTCCCATCCGCCTCGACGAACTGATCGAGACCATCAAGAAGGTCCACACGGACGCGCTGGACCAGCTCACCGACGCGGTACTCGCCGCCGAGCACCTCGGCGAGATCGCCGACCATCTGATCGGCCACTTCGTGGACCAGGCCCGCCGCTCGGGCGCCTCCTGGACGGACATCGGCAAGAGCATGGGCGTCACCAAGCAGGCGGCCCAGAAGCGGTTCGTGCCCAAGGCGCCCGGCGAGGCATCGGACCTCGACCCCAGTCAGGGCTTCGGCCGCTACACGGAGCGCGCCCGCAACGTGGTGGTGACCTCGCAGAACGAGGCCCACGCCGCGAGCAACGACCAGATCGGCACCCTCCACCTGGTGCTCGGCCTGCTGGCCGAACCGGACGGCCTCGCGGCGCGGGCGATCGTGGCGCAGGGCGTGACGCTGGACGCCGTACGGCAGCGCGTGACCGAGTCGCTGCCGCCCGCGGCCGGAAAGATGCCCGCGCTGATCCCGTTCGACGCGCAGGCGAAGAAGGCGCTGGAACTCACCTTCCGCGAGGCGCTGCGCCTGGGCCACAACTACGTCGGCACCGAGCACATCCTGCTGGCGCTGCTGGAACTGGAGGACGGCGAGGGCCTGCTGAACGGCCTCGGAATCACCAAGGAGGCGTCCGAGGCCGACATCACGGCGGCGCTGGCCAAGATCGTCGGGGAACGGGAAGAAGGGAAATGATCCCGGCCGGGCCGTTACGGCCCGGCCGTCAGCCCGTACGCAACTCCTCAGCCCGTACGCAACTCCTCAGCCCGTACGCAACTCCTCAGCCCGTACGCAACTCCTCAGCCCGTACGCAACTCCTCCGCCAATGCCCGCACCGCCCCCATCGCCCGCCCGTGCAGTCCGCCCCCGAATGTGACCCGGGACGCGCCCGCCGCGCCCAGTTCGCGCGGGGGCGGGCCGTCCGGTACGGCGAGGGCGTTGACCGGCAGCCCGATCCGGTCCGCCAGTTCCCGCAGGACCTGCGGCGGCGCGAGGATCGGATAGACGCAGTCGGCGCCCGCGGCGGCGTACCGCAGCCCGCGCCGCACTGCCTCCTCCACCTGTTCGGCTAGGTCCGTGCCTCCGGAACCGCACCTCCCGGGCAGGAACACATCAATACGAGCGTTGATCACCAGCTCGTCCCCGGCCGCCGCCCGGATCTCCGCCAGCCGGTCCGCCTGCCGACCGGCATCCGTGAGCGCCGCGCTGTGGTGATCACTGTCCTCGATGTTGCAGCCCACCGCCCCGGTGGCGGCGATGCGCTCCACCAGCTCCTTCGCGGGCAGCCCGTACCCGGCCTCCAGATCGGCCGTGACCGGCACCTCCACCGCCCGTACGATCCGGGCGACCGCCGCGAACATCTCGTCCGGCGGTGTGCTGCCGTCCGCGTACCCGAGCGCCGCCGACACCCCCGCGCTCGGCGTGGCCAGGGCGGGGAAGCCGGCCGCCGCGAAGACCCGCGCGCTCTCCGCGTCCCACGGACCGGGCAGCACGAGCGGATCGCCCGCCGCCCGGCCGTGGTGCAGGGCGCGCAGGGCCGCGGCGGTCACGCGCCGCCTCCGATGGGCTGCCGGATCGCGACGTTGATGCGGTTCCACATGTTGATGGTGGTGATCAGAGCGATGAGGTGGGCGAGTTCGCGCTCGTCGAAGTGCGCGGCGGCGCGCTCGTAGACCGCGTCCGGCACAAACCCTCCCCCAGCCTCCGGCCGGGGGGACCCCCACGTGAGGACGGTGACGGCCTCGGTGAGAGCGAGGGCGGCCTGCTCCTTGGCGGTGTAGTGCCCGGCGGCCTCCTCCCAGGCGTTGAGGAGGTAAATGCGCTCCTCGGACACCCCGGCCTTCCGCGCGTCCTTGACGTGCATGTCGAGGCAGAACGCGCAGTGGTTGATCTGCGAGGCGCGGATCAGGACCAGCTCGGCCAGGACGGGATCGCCCAGGCCCTTCTTCGCGGCGATGTGCGCGTTCAGCAGGGGCTGGTAGACCCCTGGAGCGAGCTTGTGGAAGGCGAGCCGGGCGGAGCCGGTGGCGGTCGTCATCACATCTGCCCCGGCGTCATACGGGTGGTCACGCCGAAGCGGTTCCACGCGTTGATGGTCGTGATCAGGGCGATGAGCTGGGCGAGTTCGGCCTCCTCGAAATGGGCGGCGGCGCGCTCGTAGACCGCGTCCGGCACGAAGCCGTCCGTCAGTACGGTGACGGCCTCCGTCAGAGCGAGAGCGGCCTGCTCCTTGGCCGTGTAGTGCCCGGTCGCCTCCTCCCAGGCGTTGAGGAGGTAGACGCGCTCCTCCGTCTCGCCCTCCTTGCGGGCTTCCTTGGTGTGCATGTCGATGCAGAAGGCGCAGTGGTTGATCTGCGACGCGCGGATCTTCACCAGGTGGACCAGCGCCGGGTCCAGCCCTTTCTTGGCCGCCGCGTCGAGCGCGACCATCGCCCGGTAGACCTCGGGCGCGTTGGGTGCGATGGAGATACGCGGGTGGTGGTGCCCCTGCCGGGGGGTTTCGTTCGTGGTCATGGCTGCGACGCTACGCCTGGATTGGCGCAGGGGTATGGTCCATTCGTATGGACGATCCGTGGGCCACTTTCGGCCGCGACCTGCACCTCGACCTCGCCGGCGGCGGCGGTGTCCGCGCCTCCCTGATGCGCGCCCTGCGGGAGGCCGTCCGCACCGGCCGCCTCGCCCCCGGCACCCGGCTGCCCTCCTCCCGCTCGCTCGCCGTGGATCTCGGCATCGCCCGTAACACCGTTGCCGACGCCTACGCCGAACTGGTCGCGGAGGGGTGGCTCAGTGCGCGGCAGGGGTCCGGTACTCGTGTCGCACGTCGTGCCGAGCCGCTGCGGCCTGCCCCGCCGGCCCGGCGTACCGCTCCTGCCCGGGTGCCCGACCGTCCGCGCTACGACCTGCGGCCCGGTACGCCGGACGTCTCCGCGTTCCCGCGTGCGGCGTGGCTGGCCGCGTCGCGGCGCGCTCTCACCGCGGCGCCCAGTGAGGCGTTCGGCTACGGGCCGTCGCTCGGCCGCCCTGAGCTGCGTGCTGTGCTCGCCGACTATCTGGCCCGCGCCCGCGGCGTACGGACCGATCCGGAGCGCATTCTGATCTGCACCGGGTTCATGCAGGGCCTCGGCCTGCTGGCCCGTGTTCTGCGGGACGCAGGTGTCCGGGAGATCGGCAGCGAGGCATATGGGCTGCACTTTCACCGTGAGGTGCTGACCCGCGCGGGGCTGCGCCCCGTCCCGCTGCCGGTGGATGAACGCGGGGCGGAGACGGGGCGGTTGGGCGAGCTGGCGGGCGTACGGGCTGCTCTTCTCACCCCGGCGCACCAGTTCCCCACGGGCGTACCGCTGCACCCCGACCGCCGGGCCGCCGTCATCGACTGGGCGCGGTCCACCGGTGGGCTGGTGCTGGAGGACGACTACGACGGTGAATTCCGCTATGACCGGCAGCCTGTCGGGGCTGTTCAGGGGCTTGATCCGGATCATGTCGCCTATCTCGGCACCGCCAGCAAGAGCCTCGCCCCCGCGCTGCGGCTGGCCTGGATGGTGCTGCCGGATCATCTCGTGGAACCGGTGCTCGCCCTGAAGAGCACGGGCGAGTGGCAGACCGGGGCGCTGGAACAGCTGACGCTTGCCGAATTCCTCGGCTCGGGCGCGTACGACCGGCATGTGCGCGGTATGCGGCTGCGGTACCGGCGCCGGCGTGATCAGCTCGTGGCCGCGCTCGCCGGGCAGGCGCCGCACATCCGGGTCAGCGGCATCGCGGCCGGGCTGCACGCCGTCCTCGAACTGCCGCCCGGCACCGAGCAGTCCGTCGTCCAGGCCGCCCGCTGGCAGGGCCTCGCGCTGGAGGGGCTGAGCGGTTTCGCGCACCCCGCGGCGGCGGGTGGCGGGACGCCGCGCGACGCCCTGGTCGTGGCGTACGGGAGACCGCCGGAGCACGCGTTCGCGGGAGCGCTGGAGGCGCTGCTACGGGTGCTCCCGCCCGTGCCGTAGACCGCTGGCGGCGGGCTCCGCCGCCACATCGGGAGGACCGGCCGCCCCCGGCACCGCCGGTGCCTCGCCGAAGCGCGCCAGTGCGAGCGCGCCCAGTACCGCCAGCGCGAACCCGGCGATGCCCAGCGGCGCCAGCCCGGACCGGGTGCGGTCGCCGAGCCAGAGGATGCCGACCAGCGCGGGCCCCAGCGTCTCGCCGATGACCATGCCCGCCGTGGCCGCCGTCACCGAGCCGCGCTGGAGGGCCGAGGTCAGCAGCAGGAAGGCCGCGCCGCCGCCGATCAGCAGGGCGTACGTGGCGGGGTTGGTGAGCAGGGGCGCGGGGGACAGGCCGGGGATCAGGCGTACGGCCACCTCTACGACGCCGAAGCCGAAACCGGCGCCGAGTCCCAGCACCGCTGCCCGCGCCCGGTCGGGCAGCCGCCCGGCCGGCGCTCCGCACGCCAGGATCGCCACCGCGACGGCCAGCACACCGAACCGCAGGCCGGTCGAGCCCGTGCCCTTCCCCTCCGCGCCCGAGGCGAGCCCCAGCATGGCCAGCCCGCCGCAGACCACCGCCACGGCCGTCCACTCGGCGCGGCTGAGCCGGACGTGCAGCAGCGGCACGGCGACGACCGCGGTCACGGCCAGGCTGGCGGCGAGGGCCGCGCCCACCGCGTAGATCGGCAGCGAGCGCAGCGCGACCAGTTCGAGGAGGAAGCCGCAGCCGTCCAGGGCCAGGCCGAGCAGATAGCGCCACTGGCGCAGGACGCGGAGCAGCAGTCTGGGGTCCACGCCGGATGCCGAGCCGGTTCCGGGCGCCGTGGCGCGCGCTGCCACCGCCTGGAGGACCGACGCCGTACCGAAGCAGACCGCCGAACCGAGCGCACAGAACATCCCAATCAGCACACAACGACTGTAGGCGGGCGGCCCGCCACGGGCCCGTTGCGGCCCACGGGGGCATGGCCTTTAGGCTGACCTGGCTGAAAACTGTTGCCACGGATGTACGGGGGAAAACAGGGATGGCGGAACAGACGAAGGCCCGGCGGCGGCTGCGGTCCAGCACGGTGGTCCTGGGCAGTATGGGCGCGCTCGCGGCGGCCCTCACCTCCTGCGGCTCGGAACCGGACAAGCGCTGCGTCGACCGGAACAGCTACGACGCGGTCAAGGGCTACCGGGTCATCGACTCCAAGGCGTGCAGGAGCGGAAGCGGATCGAGCGGCACCGGCAGCACGGGCGGCACCGGATCGTCGGCCGGCAAGAGCGGCAAGAACACCGGCACCGCCGGGCGCGGGCAGAAGAAGGTCGACGGCCAGTGGTACTACGGCTCCGACGTGAGCGGCCGGTACGCCGACTCCGGCACCTTCAGCCACAGCACGGCCGTCAACCGCGGCGGCTTCGGCTGCTCCGGCTCCAGCGGCGGGTGAGGGCGGTGCGAGCGGAACGGGCCTCGGCCCGGGTGGCGGCGTTGCGTACGGGAAAGACCCCGCACCGAGGGGCGGCCACGTGAAGCGGCACACCACGCAGCCCCGCCCCGGCTGGCAGCAGACCGTAGAGGCCCAGGGCCTGATCTACCCGCTGACCCGCTACCCGGACGACTCGCTGCGCCCGTACTGGGACGAGAGCGCGTACTACTCCTTCACACTGCCCGAGGTCGAGGCACTGGAGGAGGTCGTCGAGGAACTGCACAGCATGTGCCTGGCCGCCGCCGCGCACATCGTCGAGCACCGGCGCTTCGCCGACCTCGGCATCGAGGACCCGCGGCTGGCGGAGCTGGTCGCCGAGTCGTGGCGGCGGCGGGACGAACTGCCCACACTGTACGGGCGGTTCGACCTGCGGTACGACGGCACGGGCCCGGCCAAGATGCTGGAGTACAACGCCGACACACCGACCTCGCTGGTCGAGGCGGCGGGTCCGCAGTGGTTCTGGATGGAGGAACGATTCCCCGGCGCCGACCAGTGGAACTCGCTGCACGAGCGGCTGGTCGAGGCGTGGCGCAAGCAGGCCGGGCTGCTGCCGCCGGGCGCGCCCGTGCACTTCGCGCACTCCGCGGGCGACGAACTGGGCGAGGACCTGATGACCGTCGCCTACCTGGAGGAGACGGCACGGCAGGCCGGGCTGGAGACGGTGGCGATACCGGTCGAGGAGATCGGCTGGGACAGCCTCTCGGGCCGCTTCGTCGACCAGCGGCTGCGCTTCATCCGGGCCTGCTTCAAGCTCTACCCGTGGGAGTGGCTGGCCACCGACGCGTTCGGCCCGCACGTCCTGGACACCCTCGACAACGGCGGCGGCACCGGCACCACCCTGTGGATCGAACCGGCCTGGAAAATGCTGCTCTCCAACAAGGCGCTGCTGGCGATCCTCTGGGAGCTGTACCCGGGCCACCCGAACCTGCTGCCCGCCTACCTTGACGGGCCGCGCGAACTGGCGGACGGGCCGGGCGGGCCCGGGTACGTGGCCAAGCCGCTGCTCGGCCGCGAGGGCGCCGGCGTCACCGTCCACCGGCCGGGCGCGGCCCCCGTCGTACGCGACGAGCCGTGCTGCTACCAGGAGTTGGCCCCGCTGCCCGACTTCGACGGCAACCGGGTGGTGCTCGGCGCGTGGGTCGTCGAGGACGAGGCGGCGGGGCTCGGCATCCGGGAGTCGGCGGGACTGGTCACGGACGAGTACGCGCGGTTCCTGCCGCACGTGATCCTGTGAGGCGCGCCCCGTAGGGCACGCAGTCAGCCCTCCAGCACTGCCCGCAGCTGGTCCAGCCCCCAGTCCAGGTCGTCCTTGCCGATGACCAGCGGGGGCGCCAGCCGGATCGTGCTGCCGTGGGTGTCCTTGACCAGCACGCCGCGCTCCATGAGCCGTTCGGAGATCTGTCGGCCGGTGCCCAGGGCCGGGTTGATGTCGATCCCGGCCCACAGGCCGCGCCCGCGCACCGCGTCCACCGCGCCGCCGCCGGTCAGCAGCCCCAGCTCGTGGTGCAGGTGCTCGCCCAGCTCCCGGGCGCGCTGCTGGTACTCGCCCGTGCGCAGCATCGCCAGGACCTCCAGCGCCACCGCGCAGGCCAGGGGGTTGCCGCCGAACGTCGAGCCGTGCTCGCCCGGCCGGAACACGCCCAGCACCTCGCGCGAGGAGACCACCGCCGACACCGGCACGATGCCGCCGCCCAGCGCCTTGCCGAGCACGTACATGTCCGGCACCACGCCCTCGTGCTCACAGGCGAAGTCGGTGCCGGTGCGGCCCAGGCCGGACTGGATCTCGTCCGCGATGAACAGCACACCGCGCTCGCGGGTCACCTCCCGTACGCCCGGCAGGTATCCGGGCGGCGGCATCAGCACGCCCGCCTCGCCCTGGATGGGTTCGAGGAGCACGGCGACCGTGTTCTCGTCCACCGCGTCCGCCAGCGCCGCCAGGTCGCCGTACGGGACGATCTCGAAGCCCGGGGTGTACGGACCGTAGTCGGCGCGCGCCTCCGGGTCGGTGGAGAAGGAGATGATCGTGGTCGTGCGGCCGTGGAAGTTGTTGTCCACCACGACGATCTTCGCCCGGCCGTCCGGGACGCCCTTGACCCGGTAGCCCCACTTGCGGGCGGTCTTGACCGCCGTCTCGACCGCCTCGGCGCCGGTGTTCATCGGCAGCACCATCTCCATGCCGCAGAACTCGGCGAGCCGCGCGCAGAAGTCGGCGAACCGGTCGTGGTGGAAGGCGCGCGAGGTGAGGGTCACCCGCTCCAGCTGCGCCTTGGCCGCGTCGATCAGCCGGCGGTTGCCGTGGCCGAAGTTGAGCGCCGAGTACCCGGCGAGCATGTCCAGGTAGCGCTTGCCCTCCACGTCCGTCATCCAGGCCCCCTCGGCGGAGGCCACGACGACGGGGAGCGGGTGGTAGTTGTGGGCGCCGTGTGCCTCGGCGGCGGCGATGCTGCGTTCCGTGGACGTCGTAGGGGTCACCATTGACTCCGTTCGGTATGCGGGCGATCCCGGGCGAACAAATCCCGTTGGCCGGACGGTATGCGAAGAAAGGTTGCGCCGCACACCCCCCGTTAGACTGGCCTCGCGCATCGCGACTGGCGTACGGGGAAGTGACCTCGGGGGAACGGTGCGCGGCCGTCGCGCGACGGCCCGCCACGAGGTGCCGCCCTGCCTGGGCACCCGGGGAGCACGACCGGAAAGCCGCACGAAACCGATCGCCCCGGAGGACCCGATGAGCCGTCCCCTGTCCCACCCCGCCCTCGCCGCCGCCGACCCCGAACTGGCCGCCCTGGTCGGCGCCGAAGAACGCCTCCAGGGCGAGACGCTGCGCCTGATCCCCTCCGAGAACTACGTCTCCACCGCGGTGCTCGAAGCCACCGGCACGGTCCTGCAGAACAAGTACAGCGAGGGGTACGCGGGCCGTCGCTACTACGAAGGCCAGCAGAACATCGATCGTGTCGAGCGGCTGGCGATCGAGCGCGCCAAGGCCGTCTTCGGCACCGAGCACGCCAACGTCCAGCCGTACTCCGGCTCGCCCGCCAACCTCGCCGTCTACCTGGCCTTCGCCGAGCCCGGCGACACGGTCATGGGCATGTCGCTGCCGATGGGCGGCCACCTCACCCACGGCTGGGGCGTCTCGGCCACCGGCACGTGGTTCCGCGGCGTCCAGTACGGCGTACGGGCCGACACCGCCCGTATCGACTTCGACGAGGTGCGCGACCTCGCCCTCAAGGAGCGCCCGAAGCTGATCTTCTGCGGCGGTACGGCCGTGCCGCGCACCATCGACTTCGCCGCCTTCGCGGAGATCGCCCGCGAGGTGGACGCCGTCCTGGTCGCCGACATCGCGCACATCGCCGGGCTGATCGCGGGCGGCGCCCACCCCTCGCCCGTACCGCACGCCGACGTCATCTCCACCACCACCCACAAGACGCTGCGCGGCCCGCGCGGCGCGATGCTGATGTCCCGCGAGCGGTACGCGAAGCCGCTGGACAAGGCGGTCTTCCCGGGCCTGCAAGGCGGCCCGCACAACCACACCACCGCCGCCATCGCGGTCGCCCTCCACGAGGCCGCGCAGCCGTCCTTCCGCGACTACGCGCACGCCGTCGTCGCCAACGCCAAGGCCCTCGCCGAAGAACTGCTGGCCCGCGGCTTCGACCTGGTCTCCGGCGGCACGGACAACCACCTCATCCTGATGGACCTCACGCCCAAGGAGGTGCCCGGCAAGATCGCCGCGAAGGCCCTGGACCGGGCCGGGATCGTGGTCAACTACAACACCGTCCCGTACGACCCCCGCAAGCCGTTCGACCCGTCCGGCATCCGCATCGGCACCCCGTCGCTGACCTCCCGCGGCCTGGGCACCGAGCACATGCCGCAGATCGCGGACTGGATCACCCGGGGCGTCACGGCCGCGGGCGCGGGCGACGAGGACGCGCTCACCACGATCCGCGCCGAGGTCGCCGACCTGATGAGCGCCTACCCGGCGCCGGGGCTGGTGGCCGACGCGTCCTGACCGGGTGCCGGGGGAGGCGGGCCGCTCATCCGTGGTCCGCCGCTCCGCGGTCCCGACCCGGCCGTACGGGAAGCTCCGCGACGCTGTTGCCCACGAACGTGGGCAGCGGCCGCAGGTCCGCCTCCGGCACGGCCAGGTCCAGGTCCGGGAAGCGGGTGAACAGCGCCCGCAGGGCGGTCCGCGCCTCCAGGCGGGCCAGCGGCGCGCCCGGGCAGACGTGCGGCCCGTGCCCGAAGGACAGGTGCCGGGCGGCGGGCCGCCGCGTCACGTCGAAGCGGTCCGCGTCCGGCCCGTACGCCTCCGGGTCGCGCCCGGCCGCCGCGTACGAGGCGAGCACCGGCGTCCCCCGGGGGATCACCGTGCCGCCGACGTCCAGGTCCCGGGTCGGATAGCGGAACGGGAAGTGGGCCACCGGGCTGTCGTGGCGCAGCGTCTCCTCGACCACGTCCGCCCAGTCCGCCCGCCCTTCGCGGACCAGGTCCAGCTGGTCGCGGTGGGCGCAGAGGGCCCGTACCGCGTTGGTGATCAGGTTGAGCGTGGTCTCGTGCCCGGCGACGATCATCAGCAACAGGGTGCCGGTCAGCTCCCGTTCGCTCAGGCCGCCGGGCTCCTCCCGCTGCGCGGCGATCAGCGCGCTGGTCAGATCGTCGCCCGGAGCCGCGCGGCGGGCCGCCACCACCTGCCCGAGCACCGCGATCAGCTCCCGGTTGGCCGCCAGCGCCGCTTCCGGGCCGATGGCGGTGCTCACGACCAGCCCGGACAGCTCGTGCAGCCGGTCGCGGAACTCCTCGCCCACGCCGAGCAGTTCGCAGATCACGCGCATCGGCAGCGGATAGGCGAAGGCGTGCCGGAGATCGACCGTGCCGTCGCCCGCCGCCAGACGCGCCAGCCCGTCCAGCAGTTCCGCGGTCAGCCCCTCCACGCGCGTACGCAGCTCCGCCACCCGCCGGGGTGTGAGCGCCCTGGCGACCGGCTCCCGCAGCCGCCGGTGATCCGCGCCGTCGGCCGTGGTCATCCCGTCCACGGTCGCAAAGGTCGCCAGCGGCCAGCCGGGCGGGATACGGCCCTCGCGCAGCGCGGTGAAGTGGCGGGCGTCCTTGGCCACTTCCGGATGGGAGAGGAAGTCGCGCAGGGCGTGGTGGCGGGTGACGGCGTAGCCGGGGACACCGCCGGGGAGCAGCACGGGGGCGGCGGGGCCGCGGGCCCGCAGGCGCGCGTCGGCGGTGCGCTGATCCGGCGTGGCGGGGTGGAGCGGGCAGGGCGAGTCGTCGGCTTCGGCCATGGGCTCACCGTTCCAGGTGTGGGGTGGCGGGGCCAGGGTTCGTGCGGGCTGGGCCGGATCGTGGGCGTACGGGCTCGGCGGCCCGGGGCCAGGGGCGTACGGGGCCGGCCGGACCATGGACGTACGGGCCCGGCCGGGACCAGGGACGTACGGGTCCGGCACCGGCCCGCCCCCCGGTATGCCTGGCCCCTCCTCGTGCGCCCGGCCCGGCGCCCCCGTACCCGCCCGGACACCCTCCGTGCCCCGCCGGGGCACCCCCGTGCCCCCGCC
>NZ_LGCW01000162.1:0-1035 GCF_001279365.1 Streptomyces sp. NRRL F-5755
GGGTGCGCTGCCGGCGGCGTCCGCGCCGCTGCTGGACATCACCGCCGAACAGCACGCGGCCTGGCCGGTCCGGCTGTTCGCCTCGTGAACAGCGGCCCCCGCCCCGCCACACGGACCGCGCCCGGCCCCCGGCCCGCGTCACGGACCGCGCCCGGCCCCTGCCCCGCGTCACGGACCGCGCCCGGCCCCCGGCCCGCGTCACGGACGGCGCCCGGCCGCCCGGCGCGGCCGCCGCCCGCCTCCGGCTTCCGTACGGCACCCACCACTCGTATCCGCCTTCCGTACGCCACCCACCCCACCCCACCCCCGATGCGCTCCCGGAGCAGCCCATGCACCTCGACCACGACCTCGACGAACGCTTCCCGCACCGCCACACCTACAGCGCCGCCGACCCCACGCGCCCCGACGGCACCCGCCGGGCGCTGCGCCTGGGACTCGGCGGGCCGGTGGGCACCGGCAAGACCGCCACCGTCGCCGCGCTGTGCCGCGCGCTGCGCGACGAGCTGTCCCTGGCGGTGGTCACCAACGACATCTACACCCGCGAGGACGCCGAGTTCCTGCTGCGCGAGGCGGTCCTGCCCCCCGAGCGCATCACCGCGGTGGAGACCGGCGCCTGCCCGCACACCGCCATCCGCGACGACATCTCCGCCAACCTCGAAGCCGTCGAAGACCTGGAAGAGACGGTCGGCCCGCTGGATCTGATCCTGGTCGAATCCGGCGGCGACAACCTCACCGCGACCTTCTCCAAGGGCCTGGCCGACGCCCAGATCTTCGTCATCGACGTGGCCGGCGGCGACGACATCCCCCGCAAGGGCGGCCCCGGCGTGACCACCGCCGACCTCCTGGTCATCAACAAGACCGACCTCGCCCCCTACGTCGGCGTCGACCTGAAGACCATGGCCCGCGACGCCCAGACCCAGCGCGGCGACCTGCCCGTCACCTTCACCTCCCTCAAAGCCCACGACGGCGTCCGGCCCATCGCGGACTGGATCCGCACCCGCCTCACCGACTGGACCACAGGCCCCGCATGACCCT
>NZ_LGCW01000163.1:0-1006 GCF_001279365.1 Streptomyces sp. NRRL F-5755
TCACCAGGGGATGACTCCGTCGTCGTTGAAGAACGAGCCGGTCGGGCCGCCGTCGGGCAGCGTGGCGAGCCGGATTGCCGTGGCCGCGCCCTGCTCGGGAGTGCGGGGTCCGTAGTTGCCGGTGAAGTCGGTCGCGACCAGGCCCGGGCAGGCGGCGTTGATCAGGATGTTCGTGTCGGCGAGTTGCCGGGCGTACTGCACGGTGACGGCGTTGAGGTACGACTTCGTCGGCGCGTAGGCCGCCATGACCGGGCCGACGTCGATGTCGGGGTCCGCCTGCCAGGTCAGGGAGCCGACGGAACTGGAGACGTTGACGATGCGCGGTGACGCCGAGCGCCGCAGCAGCGGCAGCATCGTGTTGGTCACCCGGATGACACCGATGACGTTGGTCTCCACGACCGTACGGACCACGTCCAGGTCGAGCACGGTCGGGTCCTGCCCCCACCCCGGACCCGTCGGCGGGCCCGAGATGCCGGCGTTGTTGACCAGGACGTCCAGGCGCCCGGCCTGCCGTTCGACCAGTTCCGCGGCATCGGTGACGCTCTGGTCGCCGGTCACGTCCAGCGGCACCCCGAACGCGTCCACCCCGGCGCCGCGCAGCTTCCGGGCGGCGGCCTCGCGCCGGTCCGCATCGCGGGCTCCCACGCCCACGCGGTAGCCGAGGGCGCCGAGCCCGGCCGCGATTTCGTACCCGATTCCCTTGTTCGCGCCGGTCACCAGCGCGATCTTCGTTTCGCTCATGCCGTTGATGCTCGCTCGCGGGCGAGCGGCGCAGCCAACACCGATACGGTGTTCTGTCATACCCGGCAGGTATCACTGGCGTACGCTGTGGTCGTGGACGCCCTGGAGACCCGCGAGCTGAAGTACTTCCTGGCCGTTGCCGAGGAACTGCACTTCGGCCGCGCCGCCGAGCGCCTCGGCATGGCCCAGCCACCGCTGTCCCGGGCGATCCAGCAGCTGGAGCGGCGCCTCGGTGTCCGGCTGCTGGAACGCAACCGCCGCGGCG
>NZ_LGCW01000164.1:0-993 GCF_001279365.1 Streptomyces sp. NRRL F-5755
TGCCCGGCCCCGACCGCGGCGCCCTGTCCCTGCCCGGCCCCGAATCCGAGCGCTTCCGGGCGAATGTGGAGGTGGCCGCGGATTTCGCGCAGTCGCTGGACTGCACCGCGCTCAACGCCCTGTACGGCAACCGCCTCGACGGCATCGACCCCGCCGCCCAGGACGCGCTGGCGCTGGAGAACCTGACGCTGGCCGCCCGGGCCGCCCACCGGATCGGCGCCACCCTGCTGATCGAGGCGCTGAACGCCCCGGAATCCCCGCGCTACCCGCTCGTCTCCGCGCCCAAGGCCGTCGAGGTGGTGGACGCGGTCAACGCGGCCACCGGCCTGGACAACGCCCGGTTCCTGATGGACCTGTACCACCTGGCCAGGAACGGCGAGGACCTGGCAGCGGTCATCGACCGCTACACCCCGCTGACCGGGCATGTGCAGATCGCCGACAGCCCCGGCCGCGGCGCCCCCGGCACCGGCACCCTGCCCCTCGAAGACCTCCTGGGCCGGCTGCGCACCAACGGCTACGACGGCTGGGTCGGCCTGGAATACACGCCCGGCGACCGCCCGAGCGCGGAGGCGTTCGCCTGGCTGCCCCGCCCCCAGCGCACCGCCACCGCCTCCTGACCCGCCGCACGAAAGGCACCGACGAACGATGAGCACTCTTCCGAAGGTCGCGTGGATCGGGCTGGGCATCATGGGCGCGCCCATGGCCGAGAACCTGATCAAGGCCGGCTACCCGGTCACCGGCCACACCCTCGAGCAGGACAAGCTCGACCGGCTGGCGGCCGCCGGCGGCACCCCTGCCGCCTCGATAGCCGAGGCGGTCCGCGAGGCGGACGTCGTCGTCACCATGGTGCCCGCCTCCCCCCAGGTCGAGGCCGTCGCCTACGGGCCCGACGGCATCCTGGACAACGCCCGGCGCGGGGCGCTGCTGATCGACATGTCCTCGATCACCCCGCAGACCTCCGTCGACCTGGCCGCCGCCGCGGCCGGCAAGGGG
>NZ_LGCW01000165.1:0-983 GCF_001279365.1 Streptomyces sp. NRRL F-5755
TGACCGCCGTCGGCGTCGGCCTCGGCGTGGCGCTGCTGCTGGGCGCCTCCTCCGTACCGAACCTGCTGAACAACCACTCCGAGCGGACCAACGCGCGCACGATCGGGATGGGGGAACAGCAGGCGCAGCAGCGCTCCGACAGCTCCTTCCTCTTCCACCACGTGCGCTCCCAGTTTCGCGGCGAGAGCATGGACGGCGTCCTGCTGCGTCCGGAAGGCAGCCACCCCGTACTGCCGCCCGGCGTGGACACGATGCCCGGACCGGGCGAAGCGGTCGTCTCGCCCGCCCTGAAGGAACTCCTGGAATCCCCGGACGGCAAGCTGCTGCACGACCGGCTCCCGTACCGCGTCATCGGCACGATCGGCGACGAGGGCCTGAGCGGCCCCAACGAGAACTTCTACTACGCGGGCAGCGACAAGCTTTCCCTGAAGGACGGGGACAGGAACGGGACCCACCGCGCCGCTGCCTACGGATGGCACATCCAGTCCCCCGACATGGACCCGGCCCTGCTCGTGCTGAACCTCGTCGGCTGCATCGTCCTGCTGATGCCGGTGGCCATCTTCATCGCCACCGCCGTCCGCTTCGGCGGCGAGCGGCGCGACCGGCGGCTGGCCGCGCTGCGCCTGGTGGGCGCCGACAACCACATGGCGCGCCGGATCGCCGCCGGCGAGGCCCTGCTCGGCTCGCTGTTCGGGCTGGCCGTGGGCGTCGGGCTGTTCCTGTTCGGCCGGCAGTTCATCGGCGCGGTCGACATCAGCAGCCTCAACGCCTTCCCCACCGACCTGTCGCCGGTCCCCGCCCTGGCCGTCCTGATCGCGCTGGCGGTGCCGGCATCGTCCGTCGTCGTCACGCTCTTCGCGCTGCGCGGCATCGCCATCGAACCACTGGGCGTCGTGCGCAGCGCGGTGCCGCGCCGCCGGCGGCTGTGGTGGCGGCTGCCGATCCCGGTCATCGGGCTGGCGATCCTGGCGGCGTTCGGCACG
>NZ_LGCW01000166.1:0-981 GCF_001279365.1 Streptomyces sp. NRRL F-5755
CTAGACGAGTAGTTCCGAATGCGGGGTTCGCAGACGCGGGGAGGGTGTCCAGCATCGGGGTTGTGACGACCCAGTTGGACACCCTCTTGACCGCACTGTACGTGCACATCGATGACCGATTGAAGGGTGCGCGCTGGCGGGGTCGGCCGCCCCGGCTGACCGATGCGGAACTGATCACCCTGGCCGTCGCCCAGGCCCTGCTCGGCTTCACCTGCGAGGCCCGCTGGCTGCGCTTCGCGCACGCCCACCTGCACCCGCTGTTTCCCTACCTGCCCCAGCGCCCCGCCTACAACAAACGCCTGCGGGCGGCTCTGCCACTGGTCAAACAAACGATCCGCTCGCTGGCCCAGGACACCGACCTGTGGCTGGACACCGTCTGGATCGTCGATTCCACGGCGGTGGAGTGCGCCCGCTCCCGCGAAAGCGTTAAACGCTCATCCCTGGCCGGCTGGGCGAACTACGGTTACTGCCGCTCGCACTCCCGCTGGTTCTGGGGCCTGCGGCTGCATCTGGTCTGCACACCGGCCGGCCTGCCGGTCAACTGGGCCCTGGCCGATCCCAAGCTCGATGAACGCGAGGTCCTGGCCGCCCTGGTGGACACCGACACGGACCTGATCACCGCCCGACCCGGCCTGCTGATCGTGGCGGACAAGGGCTACGTCTCGGCCGAACTGGACCGCTTCCTGGCCGCCCGCGGAGTGCGGCTGCTGCGGCCCTCCTACCGCAATGTCACCCCACGGCCGGGAGAAGTCCTCCTCAAGGCCGTCCGGCAACTGATCGAGTCGGTCAACGACACCCTCAAAGGCCAGCTTGATCTCGAACAACACGGCGGCCGCACCGTCGAAGGCGTCGGTGTCCGCATCGCCCAGCGCATCCTCGCCCTGACCACAGCCATCTGGCACAACCGCACCGCCACAGCCCCCGTCACCAGGTCACTGATCGCCTACGACCACTGACCGGAAATCGGAACTACTCATCTAG
>NZ_LGCW01000167.1:0-974 GCF_001279365.1 Streptomyces sp. NRRL F-5755
CGTGCCGAACGCCGCCAGGATCGCCAGCCCGATGACCGGGATCGGCAGCCGCCACCACAGCCGCCGGCGGCGCGGCACCGCGCTGCGCACGACGCCCAGCGGCTCGATGGCGATGCCGCGCAGCGCGAAGAGCGTGACGACGACGGCCGACGCCGGCACCGCCAGCGCGATCAGGACGGCCAGGGCGGGCACCGGCGACAGGTCGGTGGGGAAGGCGTTGAGGCTGCTGATGTCGACCGCGCCGATGAACTGCCGGCCGAACAGGAACATCCCGACGCCCACGACCAGCCCGAACAGCGAACCGAGCAGGGCTTCCCCGGCGGCGATCCGGCGCGCCATGTGGTTGTCGGCGCCCACCAGGCGCAGCGCGGCCAGCCGCCGGTCACGGCGCTCGCCGCCGAAGCGGACGGCGGTGGCGATGAAGATGGCCACCGGCATCAGCAGGACGACACAGCCCACGAGGATCAGCACCAGCAGGACCGGGTCCATGTCCCGCGACTCGAACTTCCACCCGTAGGCGTCGGCGCGGTTGGTCCCGTTCCCGTCCTTCAGGGAAAGCTTGTCGCTGCCCGCGTAGTAGAAGTACTCGCTGGGGCCGATCACGCCGGCTTGCCCGATCGTGCCGATCACGCGGTACGGGAGCCGGTCGTGCAGCAGCTTGCCGTCCGGGGATTCCAGGAGCTCCTTCAGGGCGGGCGAGACGACCGCATCGCCCGGCCCGGGCATCGTGTCCACGCCGGGCGGCAGTACGGGGTGGCCGCCCTCCGGACGCAGCAGGACGCCGTCCACGCTGTCACCGCGGAACTGGGAACCCACGCGGTGGAAGAGGAACGAGTGGTCGGAGCGCTTCCCGTCGTGCTCCCCGAACTCGATGTTGCGCGCGTTGGTCCGCTCGGAGTGGTTGTTCAGCAGGTTCGGTACGGAGGAGGCGCCCAGCAGCAGCGCCACGCCGAGGCCGACGCCGACGGCGGTCA
>NZ_LGCW01000168.1:0-528 GCF_001279365.1 Streptomyces sp. NRRL F-5755
GCCGACGCCGACGGCGGTCAGTGCCGTACGGACCCAGCCCTCGCGGCCGCTGCCGACCGCGAAGCGCATGCCCATGACGAGATCGCGGAACCAGACGGCCGGACCGGCCGGGGCCTTGGCCCGGGGCTCCTCCCGGCCGGTGGGACCGGGGCGGTGGTCGAGGGTGGTCATGCCAGACCCGCCATTTCCCGGGCCTGGCCGTCGCGGACGACGACCTCGCGGTCGGAGTAGGCCGCGACCCGCGCCTCGTGGGTGACCAGGACGACGGCCGCGTTGGTGTCCCGCGCGGCCTCCGTCAGCAGCGTCATCACGCGCTCGCCGTTGAGGGAGTCCAGGGCGCCGGTGGGTTCGTCGGCGAAGATCACGCGGGGGCGGGCGGCGAGCGCGCGGGCCACCGCGACCCGCTGGCCCTGGCCGCCGGAGACCTCACCGGGCCGCTTGGCCCGCACCTCGCCGACCTCCAGCCGCTCCAGCCACTCCAGCGAGCGCTCCTCGGCCTCCTTGCGCCTGGCACCGCCCAGGCGCAGC
>NZ_LGCW01000169.1:0-941 GCF_001279365.1 Streptomyces sp. NRRL F-5755
CCCTGACCCTGGCCACCCCCGGCCCCGCCAACCTCGCCACCCGACATACCCATCCCCATCCCCCTACTACCATCGGCCATCGGCCATCTGCCGTCTGCCAACCTGCTTCCGCCGCCAGGCTGACGTCCGGAGGGAGGAACCCGCGATCCTTTAGCTCCAGCCCGAAACGATGGCGTGACACCATGCGCACGATGGCGAGCGACACCATCAGGGGACCAGTGCCTCGCATTCAGGGGGACCAGTGCTCCGCATCCATTTCACGGCCGCCGACTTCGCCCGCGTCCGCTTCGCACCCCGCCCGGCACCCCTGATCGAACTCAACACGGCCTTCATGAAGGTCACCAGCAGCGACGACCCCCTCCTCTACGCCCGCTGGCGACAACGCCTCCTCCGCTCCCTCCCACCCACCGTCCTCCCGCTCCGCGCCCTGGCCCCCGCAGGCAAAGCCCCCGCCTTCCTCGACACCTACAACGACTCACTCACCGACGCCCTGGAATCCATCCACGCGACCGACCCCACCGCCATCCGCTCCGAACTCCAACGCATCTACGCCTCGGCCCCCCACCCACCACCGCCCTGGATCCGGGCCCTCCACCAAAACGACCCCGATGCCTGGCACCTCTTCGACCAGGCCCAACACGCGGCCTTCGAAACCGTCCTACGCCCCGTATGGCCCCTGATCCAGGACCTCCACCGCGACGAGTTCACCCGCCACGCCCTCACCACAGCCGAACACGGCACCGCCCACGCCCTGACCCACCTGATCCCCGACTCCCGTCTCCGGGACAACACCTGGGAACTCCCCGCACCCAAAGACCAGCACATCACCCTCACCGGCCAAGGTGTCCTCCTGCACCCCACCTTCCACTGGACCAGCCACCCCCTGGCAGCCCACCACCCCGACCACCCCTTGCACCTCACCTACCCAGCCGGCCCAAACC
>NZ_LGCW01000170.1:0-925 GCF_001279365.1 Streptomyces sp. NRRL F-5755
GGCCCCCAACTGGCCGCGCCCCACTCCGCACCAGGCGCGCCCCGCCCCCGACCGGCCCCACCCCCTCACGCCTCCAAGGCCGACGCCACCGCCAGGGCCAGTTCGTCCAGGTAACCCTTCGGCAGTTCGTCGCGTACGACCAGCAGGCGCCAGTACAGCGGGCCGGTCATCAGGTCCAGGGCCAAGCGCGCGTCTACGCCGGGCCGCAGCTCGCCGCGTTCCACCGCGCGCGCCACCATCGCCGCCGCGACGCCCTGCTGGCTGTCGAGCAGGGCGGTCCGCAGCGCCTCGGCGATCTCCGGACTGCGCGCCGCCTCGGCCAGCAGGTCCGGGATGATTTGTGCGGCCATCGGGTGCCGCAGCGCGCGGGCCGCGACCTCCAGCAGCATGCGGATGTCGCCGCGCAGCGACCCGGTGTCCGGCGACGGCAGGCCCTCGGCGGCCACCGCCGAGACCACGTCCAGCACCAGGTGCAGCTTCGAGCGCCACCTCCGGTAGACGGCGGTCTTGCCGACGCCGGCCCGCTTGGCGATGCCCTCGATGGACATCCGTGCGAACCCCACCGCCGCCAGCTCCTCGAAGACCGCGGCGCGGATCGCCTCGGTCTTCTCCTCGCGCAGCACGGCGGCCCCGGCCGGCGCCCGCCGCCCGCCCGTCGCACCCGTCGCCCCGGTCACTTCACTGCCGTCCTTTGCCATGCCTTGATCCTAGCGTCGCGACGCAACGGTTGCGTTTCGACGTCGAGCGGTCGTAGGCTCGGCAGCGTTACGACGATACGGGAGCGTTCTATCGTTAGCCGCAGGCGGAATGCGTAGCGACGCAACCGGCCCGTTCCGTCGTGACTCGCCGCCGCCCCAGACGGGGCCGTAACGACGCGACGGACCCGTTCCAACATCCTTCGCCTCCCGCCCCAGCCCCCTCACCT
>NZ_LGCW01000171.1:0-836 GCF_001279365.1 Streptomyces sp. NRRL F-5755
GCAGGCGGGTACGGGAGCGGGTGCAGGAGCAGTCGGGCCTGGCGTGTCTGGAGGGCCTGGGCCTGGGGTCTCAGGGGGGCCTGGTGTCTCCGGAGGTCCTGGTGGGTCTGGCGGGTCCGGTGGGGTGGCAGGCGGTTCCGGGGGCGGGAGTACGCAGCACTGGCTGTGGGCGCTCGGCGGGGCGGTCGCCGCGTCGGCGATGGGCGGCGCGATCCTCTTCGCCGCCGGCGCCTTCGGGGAGGCGCAGCCCGACCCCGACCTGGCGGGCTACTCGTACACGTCCGACCTGTGCAACCGCACCTCGTTCACACCCTTCGAAAGCTCGAACTACAAGATCAAACCGGCCGGCGGCTCATCCTCCTCGTCCGGCGCGTCGGGCAGCAGCGCGCAGAACCCGCAGTACAGCGGCGTGCAGCAGGGCGCGGTGGATTCGATGTGGTGCAACGCCGAGCTGAAGGCGTCCGACGCGGGCAGCAACGACTACTCCTCGACCTGGGTCTACAGCGCCGCCACCCTGCACAAGAAGACCGACCCGACGGCGGAGTTCGCGGACGGCTACCGCGCGTACGAGAGCCAGCGCAGCTCGATCGCGTACAAGGTCACACCGGTGTCCGGCATCGGCGACGAGGCATACCTCGTCAGCCGGTCCGACGACAGCAGCGGCTCGTACGTGATCCTCGGCGTCCGCGACGGCTGGATGACCTACCAGATCACATGGTCGAGCTACACCTCCCGCAACACCTCGACCAAGCCACCGACAACCGATCAGGTCGCCGGGATGCTCAAGAGCAGCGCGGGGGAGACGTTGAGGAGATTGGGGGGATGAGGTGAGGGGG
>NZ_LGCW01000172.1:0-860 GCF_001279365.1 Streptomyces sp. NRRL F-5755
AGACGTCATTTCGTTTGGTGTGATCTTGCGGCAGTCTGGGATGGTGACTGCCCCTCTTGTCGAGCGGATGGTGCCGGACAGCCTGTGGGAGCTGTTCGAGCGCGTGGTGCCGCCGGCGCCGGACCGACCGCAGGGCGGTGGCCGACGTCGGCGCGGGGACCGCGAGGTGCTGGCCGCGATCATCTTCGTGGCCACCTCGGGATGCACATGGAATCAACTGCCGACAGGCTTCGGACTGTCGGGGGTGACCGCGTTCCGCCGCTTCACCGAGTGGACCGAGGCCCGAGTGTGGGCCAAGTTGCACCGTCTGGTCCTGGACGAGCTCGGCGCCCGCGGCGAGCTGGACTGGTCGCGGTGCGCGATCGACTCCGTCAGCGTCCGGGCCATCAAAAGGGGCCGTTGACGGGACCGAATCCGACCGACCGCGGCAAGAGCGGATCGAAAATCCACCTCATCGTGGACCGCAACGGCCTCCCGGTCTCGATCGGCATCTCCGCGGCCAACCTCCACGACAGCCAGGCACTGATCCCGCTGGTGCGGGGCATCCCGCCGATCCGCTCCCGCCGCGGACCGCGGCGTCGCAAACCCGGCAAGCTCCATGGCGACAAGGGCTACGACTACCCGCACCTGCGGCGATGGTTAGCCGGCCGCGGGATTCGCCATCGCTTGGCCCGCAAGAGAACCGAGTCCACGCGACGGCTGGGCCGGCACCGCTGGGTCGTCGAGCGCACGGTGTCCTGGCTGCTGGGCTGCCGACGCCTCCACCGCCGCTACGAACGCAAGCCCGAACACTTCCTCGCCTTCACCGCCATCGCCTCAACCCTCATCTGCCATCGACGACTCCAAATGAAATGACGTCT